>CAYSDT010000038.1:0-12126 GCA_964429835.1 uncultured Ardenticatenaceae bacterium
CAAACCGCACAATCAAACTGCTATACGGGGGAATAACGGCCGTTATTCCCCACCCCTCAAACCCACCATTTTCATCTAACGACGGGGACACAAGTTCCCCATCACCCATGAGGAGGGTTGCCGTTTGCCCGTCCGTAAGCGGGCTGGCAGGCGATGTCAGCGTGACCGCCTCAGCGGGATTGCGCCATAAATTGGTGACAACGAGGATGGTTTCGTCTTCATCATAGCGCATGAAGGCATACACATTTTTACTATCGGTGGAAACGGCCGTCCATCCCCCGCTCCGCAACACCGCGTACTCATTTCGCAAGCCAATCAAGGTTTGATAATGGCTCCAAAGCGAATCAGGATCGTCACTTTGTCCCGCAACGTGCCGCTCGGCATAATCTTCATAATACGCATTCCAAGGTGTGCCTTCGCTAAAGCCGCCCGTCTCATCCCACTGCATCGGGCGACGGATATTTTCGTCGGGCTTCGTCCCCTGCATCCCAATTTCTTCACCATAATAGATGAATGGCACGCCGGGCGACATCAGTTGCAGCGTGGCGGCGACTTTGGCTTGTTCGTCGTTCAGCACCCGCGAACGCACGCGGTTTTGGTCGTGGTTGGCTAAGAAAGTGGCGTATTGACCAGAGGGATAAACGGCCGTTACCGTCTCCTGCGCCCGCTCCACATTCACTTTGCGCTCGCTGGTTGCGCTGTCCAAAATGCCATCTGCCAACGAAAATTCAAACGCCATGTCCACCTCATCGCCCACATAGGGAACGATGTCAGCGGGGATGCTCCACACTTCGCCAACGGTCAGCGCGTCGGGGGCGATGGCTTTGACGACGGGATAGAATTCTTCGGCGAGCCATTCGTGGGTGGCGGGTGCATTTTCAACAATACGGCCGTCTTCAAACAGATGTTTAATCGCGTCCAGCCGATACCCGTCTGCACCCATATCTTCCAGCCAAAAGCGGATAATCTCCTGCATTTCGGCCGTTACTTCTGGGTTTTCGTAGTTCAAATCGGGCATACCGCCCCAGAAATAGCCATAATAGTTTGAGCCGCCATCTGGATGCCACCGATTTTCATTTTCGGTCGGCGCGTCGTTCCAAACATACCAATCCCGCTTGTCAGAAGCGGAGTCGCGTGAGTCCTGAAACCACGGGTGCTGGTCAGAAGTATGGTTCATCACCAAATCAATGATCACATTTATGCCGCGCTTGTGCGCTTCTTCCATGAGCAGTGCAAAATCTTCATTTGTGCCGTACTCGTCATCAATCTGGTAATAATCAACCACATCGTAGCCGTGATAGCTGGGCGATTGCATGATGGGCATCAGCCAGATGCCTGTCACGCCCAAATCGTCGGTCGTGGCGGGGTCGCCGTCATTCAAATAATCCAAATTGGCGATGAGGCCCGGCAGATCGCCCACGCCATCGCCGTCGCTGTCGGCAAAACTGCGGACGAACACTTCGTAGAAGATGGCATCATCCCACCATGCGGGCTGGGTGATAGGTGATGCGCCACTGATGGAAACGCTTGTGCTGAGTTCTGTCGAAACGGCCGTTTCTTCCACTTCCTCAACCACAGCCGCCACAGCCGTTTCCGTCGGCTCAACAATTTCGGGGGCGATGGTTTCTGTCGGCGGCGGTAACGTCGGCGTAACCGATTCCTCGCTTCCACAGCCGATGATTAAGAGTAAAACTGTCACGCTGACAGCAAATAGACGTAATTTCATATCAACTTCTCCAAGAAAAAAGGATTGAAAAATCAGAGTAACCTCCAATCATCCAATCCCATAATAAGTCATATATCCCATCATTACTTGTTTTTTTATCCCCGATCAAATTCATCTACAATATGACTGATTCGCTCAGATGAAACAGTTGCTCGATCTGATTTTGAATAAATCGTAATAAGAATAATTCGCGACGAAGTTTTGAGGTAATAAATCATGCGATAACCAGCACGTTTCCCTTTACGAAGATCACTATTCTTTACACGCGCCTTGAAAATCGTATACCCAGTTCCTGCAACCTGATTCCCTACAGTTTGTCCATCTTGGAGTTCGGAAATAATTGGTTGCACATCCGAACGAATGTGACGGTACTTTTTTGCCAGTTTTCGCAAATTTTTCTTGAATTCTACGGTAAATTCTACCTGTATCTTATGATTCTCATCAATTGGCATCAATACCATCCCATAATTCAGAGACAGGATGCGTTTCATTCGTCATTGCTTCATGCCATCCTTGTCTAAAACTTATTTCAGCAGGCTGGAAACTGATACTTTCGTTAAATACACGAACCATCTTGAGAAAAACAGAATAATACTCTACAGGTATTTTCTCAATTTCGTTATTGATCTGCGTTATATGAATTGAAGCGGCTGTACTCATCGTGATTCTCCGTCTACACTGCAAAAGGTTTATTTACTACGTTGATATTGTAACATAATTGATGGCTTGATTGTCATCGGTACAAAAAAAACGGCCGTTAATAACGGCCGTTTTCATTTCCAATTATCAAATACGCACAACCCACCCGTTACTTCACACTACCAATCGTCAAGCCGCCAACGATGTATTTCTGCAACGACAAATACACCAGCGCAACAGGGAAAGTCACCAACACAGACATCGCCGCGAAGTTAGACCACGGCACCGAACCCGCATACTGCCCCGTCATATTCCACAACGCCATCGCCAGCGTAAAATCACCCGGATCAGTCAGGAATTGCCAAGAAAATGCAAATTCCGTCCAGCCCGCAATGAAGCCGAGAAATGCGGTGACGGCCAACGCTGGCACAGACAACGGTAAAATAATGCGCGTAAAGACCTGATTTGGCCCCGCGCCGTCAATAATCGCCGCCTCTTCCAACTCTTTAGGGATAGTGTCCAGATACCCTTTCAGATTCCAGATAGCGAAAGGCAACGCCCCCGCCGACATCGCCAATCCCACGCCCCACAACGAATTACGCAGATTAAATTCGCCAATTCGCACGCCGTTCAGCGTGACAAACAGCGGCGCAATAGTGGCGATGGCTGGCAACATCAACACCGTAATAATGCCCAACATCATAAACTTTCTGCCAGGGAATTGTTTGCGTGAAAAAGTGTACGCCGCGCTAATCGCTATCGTCAACGAGAAAAGCGTTACCCCAGCCGTCAGCTTAAACGAGTTGAACGCCAATTCAGCAAAGGAAACGGGGTTAGCAGTTGGATGATCCAACACTTCTCTATACGCTTCCAATGTCGCATCACGCGGAATCAGGCGCAACTCTGTTGGCCGTAACTCACCACGCGGATCAAGGGACAAGGTTATAATCCACATGATGGGGAACATGACGATAAAGGTGATGAATAGCAACAGCAGTTGCAATAACAGTTGTCTGCCAAGTGGAAGTTTATCTCTACGCATCGTAACTCTCCGTCGCTTTTGTAATTCTGTTGGTAACCAATGTCAGGATGAGCAAAACAAAGAAAATGACAATTGAAAAAGCGGAAGCCAACCCATATTCGCGTGTTTCATTTACCAAACGATACGCGGTTGTGACCATGATTTCTGTCTGGCGCAATGGGCCACCACCCGAAAGGAAGTAACTGATATGGAATAGATTAAAGGTCATAATTGTGCCGAGCATCGCGGCGGGAACCATCGCGGGCTTGATAAGTGGTAGGGTGATATGTTGGAACTTGCGCCAACCAGTCGCCCCATCAATTGAAGCTGCCTCGTACAAATCATCTGGCACGCTGGCTAATGCGCCAGTGGCGACGACGGTCATAAACGGCCATCCCAGCCAGATATTGGTGATTAACATGGCAAAATAGGCAAGCGGCAACGGTAGACCTGGCAAGAACCACGGGAATGGCGCGGCAATTTGATCAAGCCAGCGTATACGAAACATCTCGGGCGGCAGATTGAATAAGCCGCCAATCGCCGTCAATGCTTGGTTGATGGCTCCATAATCGGGGTCGTACATGTTGCGCCAAACGGTGGCGATAACCAGTGCGGGAATTACCATTGGCAAAATGAAAATGGCGCGATAGATGCCCTTGAACCACAACCCTTTGGTGTTCAACAAAACGGCAATGGCAATACCAAGCGTGATGTGAATGATGACATTAGAGAATGTCCACCATAAGTTGAAGGCCAGTAATTTCCAGAAATGGAGATTGGGCATCAGTGCCAGCAAACGGCCGTCTTTCGCTACAATATCCTTGTAATTTTGGATCCCAATCCAAACGGGTTCCAAATACACCTTGCTGCTTGGGTTCAAACTGCGAACGCCAAAATCAGTAAACGACATCCACACCTGATAAAACAGTGGATAAAACGTGATAATCGCCATCACAACCATGGCTGGCACTAAATAGCTGTACGCATTGCGCGTCTTTGCCGTGCGCTTCCACCATGATCGTTCTGACTTTGCGGGTTGTATTGATGCCATAACAATGTCTCCATTAAGCTAAAGTCCAGAGCTAGAGCGAGAGGTTTTTTCCTCTAACCCTAGTTCTACTCTCTAACTTGCCCTCTATCCCTAGCTTTCCTTATTATAAAAGAGGCGTTGGTTTTAGCCAACGCCTCTTTTAATTCAGTACACGCTCTCGTTCCACGCTCTGCGTGGAATGCCCCATCCAGACGCTCTGCGTCGTATGGGACGCGGAGCGTCCAGTCTAACGTTCCCACGCAGAGCGTGGGAACGAGACAGTTGTTAATTATTGGCTGTCAATTGCAGTTTGGAAAGCGGAGCAAGCTTCGGCTACGCCTTCTTCTGGGGTGGAGACACCTTCGAGAACTTTCGTTACCATGTCGCCAAAGGGTCCCCAATAGTTGCCAAAGGAGGCAGATTGGGGACGGGGATAGCCAACGGCCGATGCTTCAGCGAAGCCAGCAACATTGTCGTCTTCCACTACTACGGTGGCACGAATCGGGACATGACCAGCGTTGGTCGTGTACGCTTGGGCAGAGTCGCCACTGCTCAAGTACAAGGCCAAATCAACGGCCGCGTCTACGTTTTCGCTGTTGGGGTTGATGTAGAAACCATCAATGCCGTTCAACGCGCCTGCGGCGGCTACTGGACCAACGGGGATGGGAGCTACGCCCAAGTCATCGCCCAAGTCGGCACGATAGTCGCCTAATGTCCACGGGCCGTTGATGATCATGGCAACTTCGCCATTACGGAACATGCTGTCCGCACGGCCGCCATCGGTTTCGTATAATGCACCAGCATCTTTCATGTCAACCAGATATTGCATGGCATCGACGAACCCTTCTTCGCCAGAAACACAAGCGGTTGTGCCGTCAGCACTGAGTACGTCGCCACCGAATGCTGTCCACCAGCCGAAGATGTGGTACGCATTTTGGTTTTGCACCAAGACATTGCCAGCTTCCACAGCAGCCATCAGTTCTTCCGTTGTGGTGGGAACTGCATCAACCATAGATTTGTTGTAGTACAAGGCGACGGCTTTGGCCGATTCTGGCACACCGTATAGTGCATCTTCAACCATCATGCCAGCAACGCCAGTGTCGGTTACGCCGTCTAAACGGCCGTCTAACTGAGCGGTGATGTCCATGACCAAACCAGAGCGAGCCATGTTGCCCAAGTCATCGTTGGGGGCTACGAACATGTCGGGGCCTTCGCCAGCGGCAACTTCTGTTTGCCATTTATTGAAAATTTGGTCAAAGGGGATTTGTAAAACGTCGATTTCTAAATCGGGATTTGCTTCACGGGCGGCATCAATGATAGCCGTCAATGTTGTTTCTTCCGCGCTGCCTGTGCCATATGCGTGCCACAAGGAAACTGCGCCAGAGATGGGTTCCATCGCGGGGGCTTCTTCTTCAACAACCTCTTCTACAACTTCTGGCTCAATGCCAGCGATTGCATTTTGGAAGTTGCCACATGCTTCAGCTACGCCTTCTTCTGGAGTGGAAACGCCTTCTAATACTTTTGTTACCATGTCGCCAAAGGGACCCCAGTAGTTACCGAAGGATTCAGTTTGGGGACGGGGATAGCCAACGGCGGATGCGTCAGCAAAGCCGGCAACGGTGTCATCTTCAACGGTAACGCTGTCACGAATCGGGACGTGACCAGCCATGTCGGTGTACAGTTGGGCAGAGTCGCCACTGCTCATAAAGAGAGCAAGTTCGATTGCGCTGTTTACGTTTTCGCTGTTGGGATTGAAGTAGAAACCATCAATACCATTCAATGCGCCTGCGTCGGCAACGGGGCCGGCGGGGATGGGAGCTACGCCTAAATCATCGCCCAAGTCGGCGCGATAATCGCCTAACATCCATGGGCCATTGATGATCATGGCAACTTCGCTATTACGGAACATGCTGTCGGCACGGCCGCCATCAGTTTCGTATAAACCACCAGCATCTTTCACGTCAACCAGATATTGCATGGCATCAACGAAAGGTTGTTCGCCAGAGGGGCAAGCTTCGGTGCCATCAGCACTGAGAACGTCGCCGCCGAAGGCTGTCCACCAGCCGAAGAGGTGGTACGCATTTTGGTTTTGCACAGCAACGTTGCCAGCTTCGATGGCAGCCATCAGTTCTTCCGTTGTGGTGGGAACTGCATCAACCATCGCTTTGTTGTAGTACAAGGCAACTGCTTTGGCAGATTCTGGTACGCCGTACATCGCATCGCCAACCATCATGCCAGCAACGCCTGTGTCGGTTACGCCGTCTAAACGGCCGTCTAATTGAGATGTTACATCCATGACCAAGCCAGCGCGTGCCATGTTGCCCAAATCGTCATTGGGAGCGATGAACATGTCGGGGCCTTCGCCGGCGGCAACTTCTGTTTGCCATTTGTTGAAGATTTGGTCAAAAGGAATTTGCAAAACTTCGATTTCCATGTCGGGGAATTCAGCTTGGGCGTTGGCGACGATTTCAGTAATCGCGTCTTCTTCTGCGCTGCCCGTGCCGTAGGCGTGCCACAAGGAGACGGTTCCGCTTGGCCCCATCTCTTCTGCTGGCTCTTCTACTGCTTCTTCAGTATCGGCTTCTTCGGTGTCCGTTTCTTCTGCGGGTTCTTCAACGGCGGCCGGTTCTGCGGTCGCTTCTTCTTCTGAACCACCACAGGAAACCAATGCGAATGCACCAATTAACAGGACGATGAACATTAAAAACAATTTATTACTCTTCATTTCGTTCTCCTCACGAACTTGTGTTATTTGACCACAGGGTTTGCGAACAAAGCGTTCGCTGGTTCTGCTTACACCCCCTCTTTTTGGTGGGTGATGATGGGTTGTGGTCATAAATAAAATAGGGATGAAACGGCCGTTTACGACCTTCATCACAAATATAGTTGACATATCAACTATATCACTCCCCCCCCTGTGCGTCAAATGAATTTAGGAAAGTCATTTATCCGCAGATTACACCGATTGACGCAAGTTTTTGGGGCGGTTTAATTGGGACACTGATTGCACTGATTGCACTGATTTTTTATCTGTGTTCATCAATGAAATCAGTGTACTATTTGAGATACATAAACGATTAAAATGGAAGGTATACATTGACGAGTAAAACAATAAAATTACGGCCGCTTGATTTTCAATTGGTGACGGTTGAGGGACAAGAGATGTATTATTTACGCGATCCGTTGCGGTTGACAGATCGACAGCTTTTTTTACCGTTGCCATTGGCTCCGATATTGAACTTTTTTAACGGCCGTTACACCATCCCCGCCATTCACACCCTGTTTTGCCAGATGGTAGGCGCAACTGTGGAAATCGACATCATCACCGATTTGGTGGATGCGCTGGATGAGGCGTGTTTGCTGGAAAACGGCCGTTTTCATCAAGCATACCAAGCCAAAACAGACGCATATCGCGCCCAACCCCATCGCCCGCCCGTTCACGCTGGCGTAAGCTACCCCGCAGACCCCGACGAATTGGCCGAATTCCTGAATGCCTACGGCGATGGGGATGATTTGAGCGATTGGCCTGAGTGGAACGGCCGTGCCATCGTCTCCCCTCATATTGATTATCAACGGGGCGGCGAGGTGTATTCAAAAGTATGGCGACGGGCAAAAACGGCCGTTCTTGAAGCCGATCTCATCATCATGCTTGGCACTGATCACAAAGGTGGCGCAGGCACGTTTACATGTACCCGCTTGCCCTACGCAACCCCGTATGGGGTTATCCCGACGGACTTGGCGGTGATTGATGCGTTGGAAACGGCCGTTGGTACAGACATCTACACCGAAGAACTTCATCACAGCGACGAACATTCAATTGAATTAACGGCCGTTTGGCTGCACCACATCTATAAGGAAGCGGGAATCGAACCCAAGCCAATGATCCCCATCCTGTGCGGCTCTTTTCACGGCTTCATCGCCGATGATGAAATGCCCGATCAAGACGAATTTCTGATGACGGCCGTTGACGCACTGCAACAATCAACCGCTGGCAAGAAAGTCCTCGTCGTCGCCTCCGTCGATTTCGCCCACGTTGGCCCCGCCTTCGACCAGCCAGAGCGCATCATGGATGAAACCAACCGCGCCGCCATCACCGCCTTCGATGAACGGTTAATCACCGCCATCAACAAGGGCGATGATGCCGATTTCTTTCACAGTAACGCGGCCGTTCGTGATGAAAACAACATCTGTGGCTACTCCTCTATCTATCTCATGCTGCGCTATTTAGGCAAGGGGGTCAGCGGTCAGCAGATCGCATACCAACATTGCCCCGCCGACGCGAAAAACCACTCTCTCGTCTCCATTGCAGGGCTTTTACTCGACTAATTCACATCATTTGTTGTAAAAATACAACAAATGGCGGTTAAAACCGCATCTACAATTGCAAAGTCGGCCTACGCCGACTGAAATCTAGTCGGCGTAGGCCGACTTTGCAATTGTTGCAGCGAATTCATTCGCCATGCCCCCAAATTGAAATGCACCCCAAATCAACTTTACTCTTGACACTCATTATGTTTTGTTGTATCTTTGCAACAAATAATTTGTTGTATTATCCCGCATTAGGTAATGAGTCATGGCTAAAGAAAATTTGATCGAGAATTATGCAGGTGTCGCCGAAGTTGGCGAACGTCTGCATATTCATCCCGAATCAGTTCGCCGTCTCATCCGTCAAGGGAAATTGCCAGCCATCAAGTTTGGCAATAAATGGTTGGTTGAAAAATCAATGCTGGAGCAGTATGCCAGCGGGTACGATCCACGGCCAGGTAATAAAGCAACACTTTTATAAACAATTTTTCAACTGGGGATGGTCAGCACAGGGAATTGACCACCAAGTATCAACGAACATAGAGGGTATTGTTATGCAAAGAGCACCAGAAGTAGAAAATGCAGCTTGTATTCGCGTCATTGGCGTTGGCGGCGGCGGTTGTAATGCTGTCAATCGCATGATTGCAGAAGGCGTTGGCGGCGTTGATTTTATCGCCGTAAATACTGATAACCAAGCTCTATTACTTTCTAACGCAGATTTGCGCGTGCGTATCGGCGAAAAACTCACCAGAGGCTTAGGCTCTGGTGGCAATCCAGAACAAGGCGAAAAGGCGGCTTCTGAGTCAATGGAAGACATCTATGAAGTTCTAGAAGGTTCTGACATGGTGTTCATCACGGCTGGCATGGGCGGTGGCACTGGTACTGGTGCGGCTCCCGTTATTGCTAAAGTGGCGAAGGAATTAGGCGCGTTGACGGTTGGTGTGGTAACACGGCCGTTTTTGTTTGAAGGCAGTCGCCGCACCCGCTCCGCCGACGAAGGCATCGAAAAGCTCAAGGAATATGTCGATACCCTTATCGTTATCCCCAACGACCGCCTGCTCGAACTTACCGACAAGCGCGTCTCCCTAACCGAATCCTTTGAAATGGCCGATGACGTACTCCGTCAAGGCATTCAAGGCGTTAGCGAACTGATTACCGTTCCTGGCCTCATCAACCTCGACTTTGCCGACGTGAAAACAATCATGTCCGAAGGCGGCGCGGCGTTAATGGCAGTTGGACACGGCGAAGGTGAAGATCGCGCCCGCATTGCTGCTGAACAAGCGATTAGTTCGCGTCTGTTGGATGTGACCATCGACGGCGCACACGGCATTTTATTCAACGTCACTGGCGGCTCCGATTTGAGCTTGTACGAAGTCAACCAAGCGGCAGCCATCATCCGCGAAACGGCGCATCCTGATGCCAACATGATTTTTGGCGCGGTTATCGACGAAACGATGGGCGACGAAATTCGCATCACCGTAGTGGCGACTGGTTTTGACCATGCGCCCGCTCGTCGGCAAATGTTATATACGCAACAGCGGCAGCCAGCGGCTCAACAATCGCCCGTCACCCCTTCGTCCACACCTGTGCGCGAGACGGTTTCAGTCGGTATGCCAGAGCAGCCACCCGTGCGCGAGCGTGAAGCGGCACAGCCAAAGTTCTCGCCTAATAATTTAGATATTCCTGCATTTTTGCGGCGACGTTAGTTGCCACTTTCGGGCATCCATCTACGATGGCTGCCTCTTCATTCATGTCTGTTCTGATGTGATAAATTTATTTATCATGTTGAGCACATCCCCTCTGCAAACTCCCTCTGTCATACCCAGACAGGGGGAGTTTTTTTTAGGGGGAGCGGTAACGTGCGGACAAAAAAGAGAGCGAAAACAGAAGAATTACTGTAGACTTGTGTTTATTATGATCGATCATGTGAATTCCCGAAGAACCAATCGTTAAAAGTGCTTATGAGTAACCCCCTGCCCCTCCCTGCCATCCAGTTTGAAAACGTCAGTAAAAAATTTAATTTTTATGATGGAAATTCAACGACTGTACTTGAATCACTTATTGGTCGCATATCACCGAATAAGCGCAGTCATTCAACGGCGGATCCTGATTTATGGGCGGTAAAAGATGTCAGTTTTGACATTATGCCTGGTCAAAGTGTTGGTATTATCGGTAAAAATGGGAGTGGAAAAAGCACCGCCTTAAAAATGATGACTCATATTCTGCACCCCACGAAGGGGCGGATAACTGTACGAGGGCGGGTCAGTGCTTTGTTAGAGTTGGGAACTGGCTTTCATCCAGATCTAACTGGGCGTGATAATATCTTTTTGAATGCGGCCATTTTGGGAATTCAAAAAGAGATCATCCTTGAGCAATACGACAAAATTGTTGAATTCTCAGAACTCGGTGAATTTATTGATATGCCTGTAAAGCATTACTCTTCGGGCATGTATATGCGGCTTGGTTTCAGCGTCGCCATCCATCTGGATCCCGATATTCTCATTGTGGATGAGATTTTGGCTGTTGGTGATCAAGCCTTTCAGGCAAAGTGCCTGGATCATATTCATGGTATGCAGCAGAATGGGGTCACATTGGTTATGGTCAGTCATAATCTAGACCTTTTGCGAAAAATGTGTTCGGAAATGGTTTGGTTAGACAAGGGAAATATGCTTCTTCACGGCCCAGCAAAAGAGGTGGCTGACAAGTACGATAGTTACATGAGCAATGCTGATATGACCTCAATGAAACAAGCAACTACGTTTAAGAGGGAGGGCAGTGGTGAAGCGCGAATAACGGCCGTTCGCATTGTAGACAGTAATGGTGATGAGAAATGGGAATTTCAGACACACGACGCTTTCATCGTAGAGATGGATTACACTGCACACGAAGAGATAACAACTCCGGAATTTAGAGTTGCCATTTACCGTGAGGATGGGTTGCATATAAATGATCCAAATACCTATGCAGCTGGTATAGAAATCGAGAAACTCAATGGCAACGGGACTGTACGTTACATTATCCCCGATTTGCCGTTGATGCCTGCTAATTACCGCATTACCACAGCAATTCATAATGCCCTTTACCCGCGTACCTATGATTACCACGAACAAGCGTATACCTTTCGCGTCATAGCTGGAGGAACAGCCAGGCAATGGGGAGCGATTGAAATAGCGGCTACATGGGAATTACAGCCAGAGGCATAATATGACGATGGATCAAAATTGGCTATTGAAGAAGGCGCATGTGGAGGAACGGCCGTTTGTATCAGAAACGGCCGTTGTTGGCGGTCTAATCGTCAAATTTCGTGAATTATGGAACAGTGTTGCGGCAAAGTGGTATATACGGCCGTTGTTACAGCAACAAAACGAGTTCAATCAACTCCTCGCTCGCTCTGTTCACGAACAA
>CAYSDT010000039.1:0-7502 GCA_964429835.1 uncultured Ardenticatenaceae bacterium
CCAATGGCTTGCCGACTGGTCGGCACTAATCGCTCTCATTCAAGAGTCTGGCTCAATGTTGTATGTCAAGAAAACCATTGACATCGCCGATGCTGATGCCGAACAAGCATTTCTCGATTTCATCACTAAGGTACAGCCGCCAGCATCCATCGCTGACCAAGCGTTGAAAGAGCGGTTGTTGGCATTTGATGGCGCAGATGAGGCGATGGCGGCAATGGAAACAACAATGTCGTTGGTTTTGCGTGATATGCGTAACGATGCTGACTTGTTCCGCGACGAAAATGTGCCGCTGCACACTGAATTGGGCAAGATGGATAATGAGTACGACAAAATCACGGGGGGATTAACGGCCGTTTTCAACAACGAAGAAAAAAACCTGATGCAGCTTCGCGCTTTGCTGCAAAACAAAGACCGTGACACGCGCCATCGTGCATGGACGGCGATGATGGGGTTATGGGACAGCAAGCGGGGCGAATTGAACCAGTTGTACAGCGATATGCTCGATTTACGTCGTCAGGTGGCAGAAAATGCCGGACTGGCCGATTATCGTGAATATGCGTTCCGAGATCGCGGCCGTTTTTCATACACCCCCGCCGACTGTTTTACATTTCACGAGGCGATAGAAACGGCCGTTGTTCCCGCCGCCAGCCGCATTTATGCTAAAAAGAAAGCACAATTGAAACTCGATAAATTACGCCCATGGGATGTCACCGTCGAAACCAGCGACGCGCCTCCACTTGCCCCATACAGAGGGCAAGATGACCTCATCCGACATTCGATCAACATCTTCCAGCAAGTTGACCCCGAACTTGGCCGTTATGTTTCTACGATGGCTGAGGAGGAATTGCTCGATTTAGATACCCGAACGGGCAAGGCGTTGGGTGGGTATTGCACGACATTACCTGTGCGTAAACGGCCGTTTATTTTCATGAACGGCACCGGCCAGCACGACGACGTGCAAACGATGCTACACGAAGCAGGCCACGCCTTCCACGTCTTTGAAACGGCCGATTTGCCCTTCATTTGGCAGCAAGACCCGCCGATGGAATTCGCTGAAGTTGCCTCCATGTCGATGGAATTACTGACCGCCCCTTACTTTTCCAAAGAAAACGGCGGCTTCTACACCCCCGCTGATGCCGCCCGCGCCCGCATTGAACATCTGGAAGGTCTCATCACCTTTTTGCCCTACATGGCCGTCGTCGATGCGTTCCAACATTGGGTTTACACCAACCCCGACGCGGCGATGGATAGCACAAATTGTGACACCGCTTGGGATGAATTATGGAGCCGTTTCATGCCCGACATCAGTTGGGATGGACTTGATGATGTTCGTGTCACAGGCTGGCATCGCAAGCCGCATATTTTCGGCGCACCCTTCTATTACATTGAGTACGGCATGGCGCAAGTCGGCGCAATGCAAGTGTGGCGCAACAGCCTGACCGATCCCGCAGGGGCGTTGACGGCGTATCGGCAAGCGTTGTCGCTCGGCGGCACAAAAACACTCCCCGAATTATTCGCTACTGCTGGTGCAGAATTTCGTTTCGATACCGACATGCTGGCAGGCTTGATCGAACTGGTCGAACAAACAATTGCAGAGCTTGAGCAGGTAAGTAACAAGTAGCAAGTGGCAAGTGAGCAAGTTGTACTTGCAACTTGCAACTTGCAACTTGCACCTTGCAACTCCCATGAAACGGCCGTTTTTCGTAACTCTCATCATGTGGGGTGTTTTGTTTCTTGGGGGATGGAACGCACTCCGCGTCGCCGCCCTCTTGCACCAAAACAATTTATTACAAGAACAGGCCATCAGTCCAAATTTGACGTTTCAAATGGTGATGGGAACAGTGTGGGCAGTAATGTTCATCGGTCTGGCAGGAGCAATATGGAGAAAACGGCCGTTTACCCGCTACACAACCCCGCTCGCCCTGCTCCTCTACGGCACATACGAACTAACCCTCCTCAATTTGTACGCCCATCCCCTGACCCAATGGCAAAATTGGCCGATCAACACCCTGTTTTACATTTTCATCACCCTATTTACCGCGTGGGGGCTGAACCGCAGCCGCTCACGCCATTATTACATTGACAACTGACAATTAACAATTGACAATTGACAATTATCAATCCCTATGAATCCACAAATAGAGCATCTCCGTAAACTAAGAGAAGAATCGGCACTGGGCGGCGGCGAAGCCCGCACCGCCAAGCAGCGCAAAAAAGGAAAGATGACCGCTCACGAGCGCATTGATATGTTGCTCGATAATGGCACATTCCATGAAATAGACAGCTTTGTCATGCACCGTGAATTCAATTTCAACATGCAGGACAATCGGTATCTTGGTGACAGTGTTGTCACAGGCTGGGGGACGATAGACGGCCGTTTAGTTTACGTCTACAGTCAGGATTTCACCGTCTTTGGCGGCAGCCTCAGTCAGGTTCACGCCGATAAAATCGTCAAAATCATGAAAATGGCGATGAAAAACGGCGCACCCGTCATCGGCATCAACGACTCAGGCGGCGCACGCATTCAAGAAGGCGTAGTCAGTCTTGGCGGCTATGCCGACATTTTCCTGCAAAACACACTGGCTTCTGGCGTTGTCCCCCAACTTAGCGTGATTATGGGGCCGTGCGCTGGCGGAGCCGTCTACTCGCCCGCCCTCACCGACTTCATTTTCATGGTCAAAAAGACCAGCCACATGTTCATCACTGGCCCCGATGTCGTCAAAACCGTCACAGGCGAAGATGTTACCTTTGAAGAGCTTGGCGGCGCGATGACCCACAACGCCGAAAGCGGCGTGGCTCACATGGCGGCCGAATCTGAAGCCGACGCACTTTTCCTCATGCGCCAAATGTTCAGCTACATGCCCAGCAATAACATGGAGCCGCCCCCCTTCAAAAAAGGCACCGACAGCGACCTCCGCACCGAATCCGCCCTCGACAGCATCATCCCCGACAATCCCAACAAACCATACGACATCAAAGAAGTAATCGAACTCATCATGGATGAGGGTACATTCTTTGAGGTACAAGAGTATTTTGCTGAAAATATCGTTATCGGCTTTGCCCGCTTGGGCGGCTACAGCATCGGCATTGTCGCCAATCAGCCGCTTTCATTGGCTGGTGTGTTGGATATTGATGCCAGTGCGAAAGCCGCGCGTTTCGTCCGCTTCTGTGATGCGTTCAACATCCCGCTCATCGTCTTTGAAGACGTACCAGGCTTCCTGCCCGGCACAGATCAAGAGCGCGGCGGCATTATTCGTCATGGTGCAAAACTACTCTACGCCTTCTGTGAAGCGACCGTGCCGAAAATCACCGTCGTCACCCGCAAAGCGTATGGCGGCGCGTACTGCGTCATGAACAGCAAGCACATCCGTTCCGACCTTAATTTTGCATGGCCGTCGGCCGAAATTGCGGTGATGGGGCCAGATGGAGCCGTAAGCATCATCTATCGCCATGAATTAGCCGCCGCAGATGACCCCATCGCCAAAAAAGCGGAATTAGTGGAAGAGTATCGCAAAACATTTGCCAATCCATACACCGCCGCCCGACGCGGCTATGTTGATGATGTCATCGAGCCAAGCCAAACCCGCCCGCGCCTCATCAACGCCCTCCACATGCTCCGCAACAAACGGGACGAAAATCCACCTAAAAAACACGGTAACATCCCGTTGTAAGGTGCATCGCACTTTTAAGTGCGTTGCACCTCAGAAAGTGCAATGCAGGTAAACGCACATTTGCATTAAGGAGACCGCAAAAACATGAAACTCAAACCGTTGCCAATTGGTAATCAAACTTTTCGTAAGATAATACGGGGAGAATTTCTGTATGTTGATAAGACGAAATGGCTATATGAGCTAATCAACAATCCATCTGCTGTCTACTTCATTTCCAGACCGCGTCGTTTTGGCAAAAGTCTGCTTATCTCTACGTTAGATGAAATTTTTCAAGGGAATCGTGATCTGTTCAAAGGATTATGGCTTGATGACAGCCCGTACCAGTGGGAGCAGCATCCAGTTATTCGGATAGATTTTAGTGCTATCCCCGTAAGAAGCGCGGAAGAGTTAGAAGAATCATTGGCTCGCACCTTGCAGGATATTGCTGGTCACTATCAGATCACCCTCCGTCAAGCTGCTTCCCATGTTCATTTTTCCGATTTAATCAAAGAATTATCACAACAGAGCCAAGTTGCCATCCTGATTGATGAGTATGACAAGCCGATTTTGGATAATATCGAAAACACGGCCGAAGCAGAGCGCATTCGTGATGTTCTTAAACGGTTCTATGGCATTATCAAGTCCATGGATGCCCATATTCGCTTTGTTTTATTGACGGGGATAAGCAAATTCAGTCGGGTAGGTGTTTTTTCTGACCTTAACAGTCTGGATGATCTGACGATGGACAGCCAATACTCAGCTATGCTGGGTATTACCCAAGATGAGCTAGAAGAAAATTTTGCCGATTACCTTCACGCTTTTGCCCAAGAACGGGAAAAAGAGCGTGATGTTTTACTGGCACAAATTAAGAAATGGTACAATGGGTTTTGCTTTTCTCGACGCTGCCAACCTGTTTACAATCCATTTTCATTACTCTTGTTGTTTAAGAAACACCAGTTTCAGAATTACTGGTTTGAGAGCGGCACACCCACATTTTTAATCAAGCTGCTCAAAAAACAACAGTACGATTTACAGCAATTAGAAAATTTACAACTTTCAGAATTAGCTTTCAGCACTTACGATATTGAAAATCTAGACATCATCCCCTTGCTATTCCAGACTGGGTACTTAACAATCAAGGAGTATGAAGATAGATTCCAAACGTATACGCTCTCTTATCCGAACTACGAAGTAAAACGGTCGTTTATGACTTATCTGCTTCATGCGTACAGTGAGACAAACCTTGCTTTTTCTAGCAGTTCACTGAAAAAGTTATCAATGGCTCTGTTTCACAATGATTTGGAACAATTTTTCGATACATTGAACAGTTTTTTGGCAACAATAGATTATATGTTGCATATAAAACAAGAAAAATACTATCAAACGATTTTCTATCTGATTTTCAGGTTAATCGGTTTAGAAATTCATGCAGAAGTGCGTACTAATCAAGGGCGTATTGATGCAGTTGTGGAAACGGAAGATGCCGTTTTTATTTTTGAATTCAAACTGGACAAGAGTGCAGCAATTGCATTGGCACAAATCAAGGAAAAGAAATACTTTGCCCCTTATCTATTAAAAGAGAAACCGTTGTACCTAGTAGGCGTTAATTTCAATATGGAAACACGGGAAATCACAGAATGGGCAACAAGCAGCGAGTAGCAAGTGG
The DNA here is from genome assembly GCA_964429835.1 of uncultured Ardenticatenaceae bacterium. Classification (GTDB taxonomy): domain Bacteria; phylum Chloroflexota; class Anaerolineae; order Promineifilales; family Promineifilaceae; genus S016-13. The sequence goes on from CAYSDT010000039.1 coordinate 5,317, forward strand.
CAGGTTACAAGTAACAAGTAGGACTTACACACTTGCAGACTTGTACGCTTGCATACCTGTAACTTAGGACAAAAATTATGACTGACGGACTTCTTACACAAAAATTCGACTCCATCCTCATCGCTAATCGGGGTGAGATTGCCATGCGTATTTTGCGTGCCGCCCGCGAATTGGGCATCAAAGCGATTGCGGTCTACTCCGACGCGGATCGGGACGCGCCGCATGTGCGCTACGCCAACGAAGCGTACTACATCGGCGCATCACCAGCGGCCGAAAGCTATCTTGTACCAGAAAAAATCATCGAAGCGGCCAAGAAATCGGGCGCACAAGCGATCCATCCTGGCTATGGCTTTTTAGCCGAGCGGGCATCGTTCGCCCAGATGTGTTACGACGAAGGTATCGTCTTCGTCGGCCCATCCCCCCATGCCATTTCGGTGATGGGCGACAAATTGACGGCTCGCCAGACGGTTATTGACGCTGGCGTTCCCGTCGTTCCTGGCATTGAAGCGGGATTAAGCGACGACGAGTTGCAAGTCGCCGCTGACGAGATGGGTTACCCTGTACTCGTGAAAGCGTCTGCTGGCGGTGGCGGTAAAGGGATGCGACCTGTGCATAAATCGGAAGATTTGCTCAGTTCCATCGCCGCTGCCCGACGAGAAGCAACGGCCGCTTTTGGGGATGGCACCATTTATATCGAAAAACTGATCGAGGGCGGCCGCCACATCGAAATTCAGCTTTTAGCCGATTCACACGGCAACACGATTTCGCTTGGCGAACGTGAATGTTCACTGCAACGCCGCCATCAAAAAGTAATCGAAGAAGCACCTTCTTATGTGGTTGATGAAGAGTTGCGCCAACGCATGGGCGCGGTCGCCGTTGCCGCCGCCAAAGCTGTCGGGTATGTCAATGCTGGAACCATCGAATTTTTGATGGATAAAGACAAAAATTTCTACTTTTTAGAGATGAACACCCGTGTACAAGTTGAACATCCCGTTACCGAATTGGTGACAGGCATCGACATCGTGCAAGAGCAGTTACGCATTGCGCGTGGGCGTAAATTACGCATCAAACAGGAAGATGTGAAGGTCAAAGGCTGGGCGATTGAGTGCCGCATCAACGCCGAAGACCCGTACAATAACTATTTACCTTCGACAGGTCTCATCACCACCAGCCGCGTGCCAACGGGGCCAGGTGTGCGGGTAGACACGGGCGTTTTCCCCGGTTATACGATTACACCCTATTACGATTCCATGATTGCCAAATTGGTCTGTTATGGTGAAACGCGCGGTGAGGCGATTTTGCGTATGCGCCGTGCGCTGGATGAGTATCGTGTCATGGGCGTAAAGACAAATATCCCCTTCCATCAACATATGATGGACAGCCATCGTTTCCTTTCAGGCCAATTTGACACTAATTTTGTGGAAGATCGGTTCAGCATGGATGACCGCGAGGCGATTCATGATTTGCAAGCAGCAATTATGGCGACATTAGTCGCCCATCAGGAAGGGGAAAAAGCGAGCCAAAATATCTCATCTTCGGATGATGGCGGCCGTAATCAGTGGAGATGGTCTTACCGGTAACAAAGTGGCGAGTGGCGAGTGGCGAGTGGCAGAGTAATGGGAAAATTTCATACTCCGCAATTTCGCAACCTTGCCGCTCCGCAAAAATTCTATGAAATACATGACATTTGTAAATGGAAAAGAGTACGTCATTGAGGTTGACCGCGAAAACGAGGTTACGGTTAATGGCGAGTCGTATGTGATCGATTTCCATAATTTATCGGCACGGGGCTTGGTTTCGCTGCTGCTGAATAACCATTCCTACGAGGGCGTGGTTGAAGAAGATGAAAATTCTATGTGGGACGTGCTGTTGCGCGGCGAACTGTACGAGGTGAAGGTGCAGGATGAGCGGGCGTATCGCTTGGCAAAAGCGCGTGGCGTGCTGGCAGAAGATTCTAATGAAGCGGTGATCAAGTCGCCGATGCCGGGCATTATCGTTACCGTTCCAGCCGTTGTTGGTGAACCGATCAAAAAAGGGGATACAGTCATCATTTTGGAATCCATGAAGATGGAAAATGAGCTAAAATCACCGATTGACGGGATACTGATCAAAGTGATGGTTGAGGCGGGTGATAGTGTGGAAAAAGGGTTAAAGATGGCTGTCATCATCAATGAAGAAGAAAATGA
>CAYSDT010000039.1:7602-10472 GCA_964429835.1 uncultured Ardenticatenaceae bacterium
TGCTGTCATCGCTGGCGTGTAACGCGGTGGGTGATGATGGCGGCGGCGATGGCGGCTTGCTGCTGCCGACTGTGGTGGTAACGGCCGTTTCCACCACATCCCCCCCCATCAACATTGCCCCCACTGCAACACTTACTGGCGAAACGGCCGTTTCTACCACACCCCGTCCCACCCCCTTTGTTGACGACGGCAGCCCGCGCATGACCGTGTACGGCGATTTGAACATTCGTGGCGGCCCAAGTATTGATTACCCGCGCAAAACTTTTTTGTTGGCGGGGGAAAGTGCCATTATTATCGGTCAAGATAGTGAAGCCGTTTGGTGGAAGATTGAGTGTCCACCACGAGCGGTAAAGAAAAATATCCTCACAAATTGTTGGATTTCAGGAAGACCGCGTTATAGCAATGCCATTCATGTTGAGAATGTGCCAGAAGTTCCCGCCCCGTAATCGTTCATTCCCGTCCTCACCATTGGCGATATGACCTTGCAAGCCCCCATCACCCGCGAAGAAATTCGTAATACCTTTAGCACCATATAACAAAAAAAGCGGCCAAAGCCGCTTTTTCGTTGTTAATTGTTAATTATTCATTGTTAATTATTTATACCCTCGTGCCTGCCAAGCCATATAAAGCATAACCGAGCCAGCAACGGCCGCATTTAATGATTCGACGTGACCGCGCATCGGCAATTCCAGCAAAATATCGCAACGCTTGCTGACCAAACGACGGATGCCTTCCCCTTCATGCCCCACGACGATACCGATAGGTATATCGAGGTCAACTTCGGCTAACGGCCGTGTTTCATCCCCCATATCCATCCCCACAATCCACACGCCAGCCGCCTTCAGTTGCTCAATCGTGTTGACCAGATTAGTCACTTGCGCCACCAGCAAATGCTCCGTTGCGCCAACGGAATACTGGGCGACGGTGGGGGTGATGTCGGGCGCACGGCGGTCTTGCAGGATGACCCCGTGTACGCCGCAAATTTCGGCGGTTCGCAACAGGCTGCCGATATTTTGCGGCCCGTGCAGCAGGTCGAGAAGGAGAATAAACGGCCGTTCTCCCCTCTCTTGTGCCAACCCCAAAATATCATCCACTTCGCTGTACAAATAATCGCCCGCTTCCAGCACAACACCTTGATGTTTGCTGTCTTTGGCGATTTTGCCTAGCTTTTCCTTGTCCAATGGCTGCACGGGAATGCCGCGCTCTTTGGCCGCATCCACGATGGGACGAATAATCTTGCGATCCATCCCCTTTTGCACCCACAGGCGATAAACCTGCCGACGATTGCCGCGCAACGCTTCTAAAACTGTGTTTCGACGAATTAAAATTTGCATAATCTAAAAGAGTAACAAGTAGCAAGTAACAAGTAACAAGTACCTTGCTACACCACTTGCCACTTGTTACTTGTAACTTGCTATTGTGCCATCAGCACGGTCTTCCAATGTTACGCCCAACGCTTTTAGCTGGTCACGAATTTGGTCAGATGTTGCCCAATCTTTGTTGGCGCGTGCTTGCGCCCGCAGGGTGATGAGCAGTTCGACCATTCCCGCCTCACGGTTTGCGTCGGCATTACTGCCCGCCGCTTCGTCAGGGATGATGCCCAGCACTTCGCCGCCGAGTTCACGAAATAGGTGATCAACGGCCGTTAAACTCCCAACCGTTTGCGCCGAACCTTCGTTCAGCATCTTGTTCACCTGCTTTGTCAACTCTTGTAACACCGCCAACGCCGCTGGTGCATTGAAATCATCATCCATCTTGGCGATGAAATTTATTTTTATTTTTTCCAACAAGGCGATGGTTTCTGCTGATGCTTCGCCCGCTGGTGCATTCGTTAATTGTGAACGTACCAACCTGACCGCACTCCAGATGCGTTGCCACCCTTTTGCTGCGGCATTAACGGCCGTTTCTGAGAAATCAATCGGGTTGCTGTAATGGCTGGACAGGATGAACGCCCGAATCGCTTCTGGTCGCCATTGTGCCAACGCATCCTTGATCGTCATCGTATTGCCCAGACTTTTGCTCATTTTCACGCCATCAAGCGTTAATGTACCGCCCAACAGCCAATAATTGGCAAAAGTCTCGCCATGAGCCGCCTCACTTTGGGCGATTTCACACTCGTTGTGCGGGAAAATGTTGTCAATCCCGCCGCCATGAATATCAAAAGTTTCACCCAGATATTTAGTTGCCATTGCTGAACATTCGACGTGCCAACCAGGAAAGCCATCGCTCCATGGGCTGTCCCATCGCAAAATATGCTCTGGATCAGCACGTTTCCACAGGGCGAAATCGGCGGGATTGCGCTTCTCTTCACGCACGGCAATGCGTGTGCCTTCTTCCATCTCTTCCACAATACGGCCGCTTAATTTGCCGTACTCAGGGAATGAAGAAACATCAAAATAGACCGACCCTTCAACCTCGTAAGCGTGGCCTTTTTCCAAAAGTGTGTTCACCATCGCAATCTGCTCTGGCACATGGGCGCTGGCGCGTGGACTAATGTCGGGGCGGCGCACGCCAAGCGCGTCCATGTCGGCAAAGTAATCGCGCATATACGTTTCCACAATCTGCATCGGCTCAGATGATGTTTGCCGTGCTTTGCGTAAAATGCGGTCTTCGCCCGTGTCCAGCATGTGGCCGACATCGGTGATGTTTTGCACATACAGTACATCGTAGCCGCTGTAGCGCAGGTAACGGGAAATCACATCAAAGCTGATGTATGTTTTGGCGTGACCGATGTGCGAGTAGTCGTAAACGGTCGGGCCGCAAACGTACATATTTACTTTCCCTTCGATCAGGGGGACAAATGTTTCTTTCTTTCGGGTTAATACATTATAAAGTTTTAGAGACATAATTACTCCAATTCAATTGTCAAT
>CAYSDT010000039.1:10572-12110 GCA_964429835.1 uncultured Ardenticatenaceae bacterium
AATTGTCAATGGGCAATTGTCAATGAGGATCATACACGATAATCACCCATCGTTGATAATCGACAATTTTTAGTCAGGTTTAATAATCTGTTGTTTTACAAAAAGGGGATAGGCAGCTTCGGACAGGCGGAAACTGCCTACATACAGGTGCAAATATAAGTATAGGTAAAACGGGAATCGTTCATCATTTCGCAAAAACCATCCGACCAGCCGATGTTTGTAAGACCTTTGTTACGGTGGCGTTGAGCATTTTGCCAATCTGATGGCCGCCATTTTCCACAACAACCATCGTGCCATCTTCCAAATAGCCGACACCTTGATCGTTCTCAGTGCCTTTTTGTATCATTTTTACGCGCAACTGCTCGCCGGGCAGATAGGTGACTTTGATCGCATTTGCCAAATCATTGACATTCAGTACACGCACGCCTTGCAGTTCTGCCACACGGTTCAAATTGTAATCGTTGGTCATAATTGGGCAGTGCAGATGGCGTGCCAGTGAGACAAGTTTGCTGTCCACTTCGCGGACTTCGGTCGCGTCCATGTCCGTGATTTGCACAGGGATGGGCGATTCGTTTTGCATGATGCCAAGAATGTCCAACCCACGACGGCCGCGATTGCGGCGCATTGCGTCAGAACTGTCGGCGATGTGTTGCAGTTCAAGAAGGATGAAGTTGGGGACGAGTAATGTCCCTTGTAAAAAGCCTGTTTTGGAGACATCGGCAACACGGCCGTCTATGATGACGCTCGTGTCCAGCAAAATGTAGCTGGTATTGTCGGTTTCTTGGGTAGAAGCGGCCGTTGTTCCTGGCCGTATGCTTTTAATCAGCGATTGCAGGTCGTGCTGACGAGCGGTCAATACGACAATGCTCAGATATGCCAGCAAAAAGGCGACTATCATTGGCATAATCTGCCCAAAGGGGTCTGGCAGTAATGATAGGGGTAATGCTAACAAAGCCGCCGCAATTAAGCCGATAAATAGGCCGAGTATAATGGCAACCAAACGACCAGCGGGCATTCCAATTAAACTGCGGCGCACATAGCGCACGGGGCGCACAGTGACGTAAGGAGTAACGATTAGGCCAGTTAATATGCCCAACATCCCGACGATAACCACAAAGGTTGTTGGCTCATTGCCCGATAACTCGGCCACATAATATCCCAGAAATCCGCCAGCGACGGCTCCGATAATAGCTCCGATAATTCTAGAGAAAAATTCTATACTAAACATAAATAAGTCCTTTATTATAATAAATTATGATGAGCAGATGGTATCACAGGGGGGAGGAAGTGGCGAGAGGTCTACACCTTCATCTAGGGTGATTGCATACTCCAAATTCCATCTGCCGCCATCGGTTGAAAACCGATGGTTGTTACAAAAAGTGCGCTGAAGCGCACGACGACGACCGTTTTTAACATGCTTTAGCATGTTTCTTGTAACAGACGATGAATTCATTCATCGGTGATCTGAGTATGCAATCACCGACATGGTTCAAAACAAGAAAAATCATCTTTACAATGCGTTATCGTATTGGGCGACC
>CAYSDT010000040.1:0-12079 GCA_964429835.1 uncultured Ardenticatenaceae bacterium
GGCTGAAGCCTTGACTCCGCTTATTAACCTGCAACTTGCCACTTATTCTGGCAGAATGACCGTACCGCAGAATTCGCAAGTCAAACTTGTCTCCCCGCGTGACGGCGGCTCAACAGGTGCAAAACAGCCTGGACATTGCGTCGGGAAGACGACGGCATCCGTCTCTTCCAACTCTTCCTCGTACTCATCAGCCCGATCATCATCAATATCACCCGTCTGGATGAGTTTGATCATTGTCGCCCAATCGGACGAATCCTGCCCTATCAAATGGAAACGGCCGCGTGAGATAGGCGCATTGGCAGTGAAGATAATCTCCAAAATATCAGCCTTGCCCATCCCCATAAAGCCGCCCTCTTCTTTATGCGTGACTTCTTCAATTTCCTGTACGGGAATTTCCAATTGCAACTCTTGGATCATCTTGGAATCCGCTTTGAACAGGCCAAATCGCTTCTTGGTCACGACCTCTTCGCGCTGTTCAAACATGAGCCGCTGATCAGTCAGGAATAAAATACCCTCTGGCCCTTCCTTGCCGCCATCACGATGCCATTCCGCCTTGACTGCCAGCAATGGCCCTTCTGCTTCACGCAAGCGTACCTCTTGCGAGCCGTCAATGAGGTCAAGCATCGCCGTCGCCTTGTTCATGTCCCATTCAACGCTGTGCAACTCGCTCGACAACCCGTCATACAAGCCGCTGATGGCCGAATTAGCCGAGTCAATGCGCGTGTCCAAGCTGCTGATGGTCGATTGCAAGCGGTCAAGAGCAGCTTGATTGGTCGCGCCGCGATCCACTTGCCGCTCAACTTTATCTGCTTCAACATCCAACTGTTTGACATATTTTTCCAACGCCGCTTCCACGCGGGGACGGGCATCGTCCCACTGGTCGTCAACTGCTTCGAGGCGGTCTTCCAACTGTTCGCCATGCACATAGCCGCGTCCGCGCAACGCTTCAAGGGCGATGGGTAAGGCCATCAATTTCGCATCAAAATCACCGATGGCTTCGTACAAATCGGCAAGCTGCGCCTTGTTTTCCAAGTTGTCAAATTCGCTGTTGATGGATGCTAATTGGGTACGCATCTCTTCGCTTAGATGTGCTGTAGATGTGGTGCGGCTGGCGGTGCGGCGGGGGCGTGTGCGCGGTTTGGGCATGGGGCGTGCTTTGCGGGCGGTATTACGCGCAGCGGTGCGCGTCGTTGGCCGTGTGCGGGGATGGGTCTTTCGCCTGCTGGTCGTTTTGCGACGGCTGCTGCTGCTTGTTGTCGGCCGTTTTCTTTTCAACTTATTCAATGCTTTTTGACGATCACTATCTGTTGTCATGTTGACCTCCGTCACTTTTCACAATAAAGATAAATGGGCGACCCAGCCGGTCGCCCCTACCAGATTTTAATTTCCGATTGCGTGTGTTAAATATGCTTCCATAAATTTATCCAAATCGCCGTCTAAAACGGCCGTTGGATTTCCAGATTCTGTTTTCGTGCGATGGTCTTTCACCATCTTGTACGGATGCAGCACATAGGAGCGGATTTGACTGCCCCAGCCCGCATCCACATCTTCCCCTTTCAGGGCGGAAATGGCCGCTTCCTGCTTGCGCCGTTCAATATCAAACAGTTGCGACTTCAAAATCTTCATCGCTGTGTCCATATTTTGGGTCAACGACCGTTGATTTTGGCAAGAAACAACACAACCAGAGGGATAATGAGTGATGCGGATGGCGGTTTCGTTTTTTTGCACATGCTGCCCGCCCGCGCCGCTGGCGCGAAAACGGTCTATCCGCAAATCTTTGGGGTCGATTTCAATATCAATTTCTTGGGCGATATTCGGCCACACTTCCACTTTTGCAAACGATGTGTGCCGCCTGCTGGATGAATCATATGGTGAAATGCGTACCAGTCTATGCACGCCGCGCTCTGATTTTAAACGGCCGTAAACGTAATCCCCTTCAAGCTCAATCAAGCAGCTTTTGATGCCCGCCGCATCGCCCGCACTTTCATCTACCAGACTGACCTCAAAATCATGTTTGCCTGCCCAGCGTATGAACATGCGTTGTAACATCTGCGCCCAATCTTGCGCTTCTGTGCCGCCCGCGCCCGCATGAATTGCCAAAATCGCGTTTTCGTTGTCGTATTTGCCTGCAAACAGCGCGTGAAATTCCAAATCGGCAACGGCGATGGCTAACGCTTCCACATCAGCCCGTAATTCATCTTCAAACTCGGCATCATCCCATGCGGCTAACTCTTGCGCGTCGGCTAAGCGGCTGCTGACATTTTGCCACTCGCCCACCTCGTCACGCAAGCGTGTTAATTCGCGCATGGAATGTTGCGCTTTGGCGGCATTATCCCAAAAACCAGGGGCGACGGATAGCTGCTCCAATTGGGTGATGCTGTCAACTTTATTGGCTACGTCAAAGCCGCCTCCTAAGCTGTCCGATGGTTTCTTCGAGTTGTGCTAATGTTGCGTTGATTTGTTTCATGTTTTCTCTGGATATTGTGTAGGGGCGGTTCGCGAACCGCCCCTACAGTAGGTTTTTAAAATAGTTAATCAGGCGCAAACGGCCGTTTTCAGGCAAAAAAGCCGCCGCCGCCGCGTTCAGTGTCATCGTCCGCAACGCATCATATCCCAGCCCCAATTGTTCCACCGCGATGATGTACTCATCGGTTAAGGTCACATTGCTGACACCTGGATCATCCGTGTTCAACGTCACCGTCAAACCAGAATCAAGCATCTCGATTAACGGATGATGGCGCATGTCGTGAACCGCCCCCGTCTGCAAATTGCTCGTCAGGCAAACCTCGAATGGAATGTTGCGGTCGCGTGTCAGTTGGACGATTTGCGGATTCTCAATTACCCGTACCCCGTGTCCAATGCGGTCAGCGCATAGCTCTTTAATCGCTTCACCAATCCCGTCTGCACTTGCCCATTCCCCCGCATGAACGGTCACACCCAAACCCGCTTTCTGCACCTTCTTGAAAATGGGAATGAAGGGAGCGGGCGGAAATTTGACCTCATCGCCCGCTAAATCAAGCCCGACAATGCCTTTGCCCGCCCGCGCACAAGCAATTTCAGCCACTTCAAACGCTTGTTCAAGCGGCTCATGGCGCACTAAGGTGATGATTAAATTGACTTCAATATCAAAATCTTGAGCCGCTTCTTGCGTAGCCGCGATAACCCAATCCGTCACCTCAGCCTGATCAAACCCTTGCACACGAGCCAGTGCTTGTGGGCTGAATCGTAGTTCAAGATAATGCACATTATCAGCGGCGGCATCGGCGACGGCTTCGTAAGCAATCCGCCGAATTGTTTCAGGAGTGCGGTAGAAGTGGCGTAATACGTTGAATTTACTCAAAAATATCTCGTGGCTGGGCTGGTCATTTGTGATTTGTACAAACGGCCGTAATTCTTCCACATTTCCGTGCGGTAAATCCAAATCGTACTCACGGGCGATGTTTAGCAGCGTTTCCAACCGCAATGAGCCTTCCAAATGGCGGTGCAAATCTATTTTAGGCATCGCTTTTAATGCCGATGGGGTTATTCTTTGGTCTTGATTCACGATACTACCCTGTCAATCATTTATAAATACAACTTACAGTTACGAAGGGCATGGTTCATTTTACGCGAAACCATCTTTACAATTTTGGGCGGGCACAAGGCCACGCCCATATGATTAAGCGAGATCCCCATTTTGCGATATAGGCAGCGCAAACATAAATTTACTGCCTTCGCCTTCTTCACTTTCAACCCATAACGCGCCGCCATGTGCGTCTACAATGCGCTTGGCAATCGCCAATCCTACGCCTGTGCCGCCAAATCGACGGCGTGAAGAGCCATCCACTTGGTAGAATCGTTCAAAAATACGCTGATGTTTATCTTTTGGGATGCCTATCCCCTTATCAATAATGTCCACGCGAATGTTATTGTCTTGCTCATGTAAAAATACGCCGACTGTGCCGCCATCGGGACTGAATTTGATGGCGTTGCCGATCAAATTAGCCAATACTTGATTGATGCGCCCTGCATCAATCTCAGCGACGAGTTCGCTGTAGTCGGCGCAGTCGAATGTGACTTCTACACCTTGTTTGTCGGCTGTAAGTTGATGTCCAGAAACGGCCGTTTTTACACAATCAACCATATCCACCATTTCAAAATCTAAATTACTGGCATTAATCCGCTGCAACGTCACAATATCGCCGATCAGCCGCGTGATTTCATCTGTTTTTGTGGAAACAATGTTCAGCGCATCGACCTGCGCTTCCGCCAGCGGCCCCATCACCTCATCCAACAATAGATCAACATAGCCGCGCACAAAACTTAATGGTGTGCGTAGCTCATGTGACACATTTTGCACCAACTCATCCTTCAATCGGTCGCTTTCTTTTAATTCAATGTACGCCTCTTCCAAATCCTCCGCATGTTTCTTTATGTCACCAAACAGGCGTGCATTGGCGATGGTGATGCTGACTTGCGCGGCGGCCACTGCGATCAATTTAATGTTTGCCGCATCAAAAGCGTATGGCTCGTCACTATCAATCGTCAATGTGCCAATCGCTTCATCGCGTACAAGCAACGGAACGGCGATCAGGCTGCGAATCTCATCACCGAAAGAGAGGAAATCTGGGTCGGCATGGGCATCGGGGATGTACACAGTATCGGCCAAGCGGATGGCGACACCCGAAACACCCTCGCCCACTTTCATGCGAGCTTCCCCAATCATTTCTGGCAATATCCCATCGCCCGCAACAACGAGCAATTCCAATTTATCGTCGGTCAACATGGTGATGGTGCTGGCACGGGCATTAAAAAGCTGACGCAATACCTGTACAGTCGTTTGCATCACTTCCTGCACTTCCAACTTGCCTGTCACCCGCGTTGCCATGTCCATCAATGCGGTCATATCACGCAGGCGGCGTTGGGAATTATCAAATAGAGCTGCATTACGCACAGCGACGGCCGCTTGATCGGCCAATAATGTAAGCACCCGCAAATCATCTTTGGAAAACGTGTGAGTGTGCAAATAGGTGATGGTGAACACGCCTAACACCACCTTACCATACATCAAGGGGAAGCCAGCGATGGCTTTGACTTGCCACCCTTTTGCTTGAGTTCCTTGAAATAATGGATGAGACGGGGCATCGTTAATGACGATTGCCTCTTTACGCAAAGCAACTGTGCGTGTTAATCCCTCTTTGCGCGGTGCGCTGACTGCTGGAGAAGTATCCCCATTACTCCAGCGTGCTGCGCTGATAGAGAAATTATCTGACTCCATATCGTACAGATAGATATGTAAATTATCAGCATCAACCAATTGCAAAGCGGATTCGGCAATTAAATTAAGAACGGAATCCAATTCCAAAGGTGTGTTCAGTTGCAGAATAACTTCCTGGAAAGTGGATAGCTCGTTGACGCGCTTTTCAGCTTTACATAAGGCTTCCTCTAATTGACGTTCTGTCTGGGTGATGGCATCTGGTGTGACCAGACAAGGGGCTTCGACCATGAGGGCGGCGGCTAATTGGAAAAGGGAACGGTTCTCCTTGTTGATTGCGCCTTCAATGTGCAATGCGTACCCGCTTTTGCCGATGGGGAAGCCGTTGGCGGGCGACGGCCGTTTTTGGATAGAAACAGTTGTGTTGAGTACGGTAGAAACGGCCGTTTCCCCCTCCAATACCTCTGCCGCAAATAACTCAGCCGCCACCTGCAATTCAGCCACCGATTCAGCCGCCAGCACCCGCTGCCGCAACAGTTGCAAAGCTAAAACTTGATTGTTTTGTTCGTTCATGCGTTCATCATCCATGCACTGCTTGCAACGCTATGATAAGGAATGAAATGCGGATATCCTGCACACACTCCATTCCTTATCAACTACCTGCGCCGGTTCTTTTTCTTGTTTGTCTTCTTTGGGCGACGTGGCTTCGTTGTTGTTGTTGCACCAGCCGTTGCTCCAGAGGCGGGGACGGGCGTACCAGAACCAGAACGGCCGTGACACGCTTTATACTTCTTGCCACTGCCGCACGGACACGGATCATTGCGTCCAACTTTTGGCGCATCGCGCCGTAATTCCGCTCCCCTGCCCTTCTTCCGCGCCACCTGCTGATAGCCAGCCTGTTGCGCTTGCAATTTGTACACTTCTTCAGCCCGTTGCCGCTTTACATAATCTTGGTGTGATTGCAACTGAATGAAGAAACGATTCGCCACGTCCACTTCGATATTGTGACGCATATCTTCAAACATTTCAAATGAACGCCGCTTGTATTCTATTTTCGGGTCACGCTGGGCGATAGATTCCAGCCCGATTTCGCGCCGCAAGTCGTCCATCGCTGTCAAATAGTCGCGCCATTCGCGGTCGATTGCTTCCAACAACAGCAACCGTTGGAACGCCGCGTACTCGTCTTCGCCAATTTTCTTGCGCCATTGCGTCTGTTGTTTGTTCACATACGCTTTTAACGCCAGCGTCAAATGTTCGCCATCCAATGCTGATAAGCTATCCAGCAATAATGTGTTCAAGACCTGATTGGCGTTCAGGCGGAATTGCGCCTGCCGCCGTTCGGCAATGGAAGCGGTCAATCCATCCACGCTAAAGCCATCAAACGCCTCTTTTAATGCGGTAACTGCTTTTTCCCAGATGCGATCACGGTCTTCCTTTTCCATCTGCTCCGACAAGAAATCATCGAAGAATGGCTCAATTTGCGCCAAATAAATGCGCTTATACGCTTCACGCGCTTGCAACTGACCAGACCGTTTGCCCGCCAACACCGCCAAATTAGGCGCGGGGGTCAATAACGGCACAAACCGCCCCATCGCTTGCAAAAGCTGGTTGATGTTTTGGCCGCTCTCTTCATTCTCATACACCAACAACATCAGCCGATCTGGTAATTTGTCGATGGGTAGCTCGTCTAATTCGTCTTTATCCAGTTCAACAATGTTAGGTAACAAGCCGCGTAAACGGGCGACGACACCATTGATATTGATCGTATTGGTCGCATCGGTGCTGAATTGATCGATGGCGGTGTCAATCTCACTGCGTGCGAACAGATGGTAATTGTCGATATAGTTGTCAACCAACTCTTCAATACTGCCTGCAAACGATTGCTCAACTTTGGCATCCAAATCGAACTCTTCGCCCATTAAGATAGAGCGACGTTCGCCGTAGATTGCTTGCCGTTGCATCGTCATCACATCATCATATTCGACGACGTTTTTACGCATATCAAAGTTATACCCTTCAATCCGCTCCTGCGAACTTTCGATGATGCGGTCGAGCATTTTGTTCTCAATCGGCATATCGTCGGGAATTTGTGTGCGGGACATGAACCCTTTGAGCCGTTCACCGCCAAAGCGGAGCATAAGGTCATCTTCAAGCGACAGGAAGAAGCGGGAGGAGCCGGGATCGCCTTGACGAGCGGCGCGACCGCGCAGCTGATTGTCAATGCGGCGTGATTCGTGTCGCTCAGAGCCAACGACGTGCAAGCCGCCTAAATCCCAGACCACTTCGCGTTCAATTTTCGCGTCAGCTTCAATTTTTTGAATGCTGTCGATGAGGCTGGCGGGCAAGGCCGGGATGGTTCCCGTCAATGTGCGGGCTTCTTCAATATCACCGCCAAGCACGGCGCGGCTAACGGCCGCACGCGCATTATAATGTTTATCGAATAGCGTTTCGGCCAGGAATTGAGCTTTTTGACGGCCGTCTTTACTCACAACCTGATAGCGACTGTACAACGCCCATAAGCGGGTTGCATCGTCAGCCAACGCCGTGTCTTTGTCGATGCTGTCCAGATATTCACGCGCTTCTGTCAGTTGGTTGGCGTGGATGTATTTCAGCAACACCAGCAATCTGTTGTAATCAATATCGTATGGCTCTTGCAATACCCTTGCCAGATAGCCAACGATCTGTACTTTTTCAATCTCAGCTAATGCGCCATCGTATTCGACTTGTAGCTCTTTTAACCACGTCAACAAGTCGGGGCTTAATTTTGGATGGCGGTTCACGAGTGCATTAGCGGCGGATTCGCCCTCTTCCAGCAACGTGAAGGCTAACTTGGAAAGGAGCGGGCGGTCAAACAGGGATTCTTCAAGAAAAACGGCCGTCATTCCCTCTGGATTACCACCCAGCAAAATGTCCGTACCACGACCAGCCATGTTGGTTGAAATCGTGACCGCGCCTTTGCGCCCTGCTTGGGCGATAATCAATGCTTCTGACTGCTTCATCTTTGCATTCAGTACCGTATGTGGCACTTTTTTCTCTTTCAACCGCTTATGAATAATCTCGGAATGTTCGACCGATGTTGTACCGACCAAAATCGGCCGTCCCATTTCGTGAACACGGGCAACCTCGCCCACAATTGCCACATCTTTAGCCGATTCTGTGCCAAAAACCTGATCTTTATGATCAAGCCGCTTGTAGAAAGTTGGTTCTTTCGTATCGGGGTCTAAATAAGAGATGCGGGTATCGCCTTCGACTTTATCCTTATGCTCAATCAGACCGCGATCACCTTGATCGACGATGTATTGCACATTTGTCGGCAGCGGTGTTACGCCCAATTCGTAGATTTTGTCGAACTCTTCGGCATCGGTGAGGGCTGTACCCGTCATACCCGCCAGATGGTTGTAGAGGCGAAAATAATTTTGCAAAGTGATGGTGGCGACGGTGGTTGTTTCGCGCTGAACGCTAACCCCTTCTTTGGCTTCGATTGCTTCGTGCAAGCCGTCAGAATAGCGACGGCCGGGCATCATCCGCCCCGTGAAATCATCAACGATGATAACTTCGCTGCCCTGCACCACATATTCCACATCTTTTTTGAACATATATTCGGCGCGGAGGGCGTTGTCGAGATAGTAGGTCAACTCGTAAAAGCGCGGCTCGTATAAACTATCTCCCGCTCCAGTATCAATTTCAGGGATGCGGTTTTCAACTTTGCTTATTCCTAAATCGGTCAGCACAATGGAGCGGCTTTTTTCGTCCAATTCATAGTCGCCATTGGGGTCTTCGTCTTCTTCTGCCGTGTTGCGGCTCATGTTACGGACATAGCCAGCGAAACGGGTGTACTCTGTGCCAGAGCGGGCGGCGAGGCCAGAAATAATGAGCGGGGTGCGGGCTTCATCGATCAAGACGTTATCAACTTCGTCAATGACCGCAAAATTGAGGTCGCGCTGTACCAATTTATCCTTGTCTTTCGCCATGTTGTCGCGCAAATAATCGAAGCCAAATTCGCTGCTGATGCCGTAGGTAATGTCGGCTTCATAAGTTTGCTTGCGCGTGGCTGGCCGCCAATGGACTAAGCGTTCATCCTCTAATTCGGCATTGGGGTTGACATAATCAGGGTCGAATAGGGCTGAAAATTTCTGCGGCCCAATACAACCAACGGACAGGTCAAGGAAATGGAAAATCTGCCCCATCCAGCCGCCATCGCGCCGTGCCAGATATTCGTTGACGGTGACAAGATGTGCGCCTTTGCCGCTGAGGGCGTTGAGATACAAGGGCAAAGTGGCGACAAGGGTCTTGCCTTCACCAGTCCGCATTTCGACGACATCGCCGCTGTGGAGCAGTACGCCGCCGATGATTTGTACATCGTAATGGCGCATTCCTGTCGTGCGGCGGGATGCTTCGCGTACCAGTGCGTATGCTTCTGGGGTGACATCTTCGAGGGTTTCACCATCGGCTACTCTTTGTTTGAGAACGGCCGTTTCTCCCCGTAATTCCTCATCTGACATCGCCATCAGAGCTTCTTCCCGCCCATTCACCAACGTGACGGTGGGTAAAATCTCATCAATTACTTTCTTGTTGGGATCACCAACAAATTTTGACATTAATTTCTTAAACATAATCTACGAAGTTAGAGTGTAGAGATAGAGATAGAGAAGTCCGTGAATGATTAAAGAATTCATGCTTTTCTATTTCCTATCTCTATCCTCCTATATTTATTGGTATAGCCAATAGATCAAGAATAAATATCCTCTATCTCTATCTCTATACTCTATCTTATTCATTAAATAATTCGCCCACACTGCGCCCTTCGTGGGTGCGCTTGATTACTTCACCCAGCAGTTCAGCCACAGACAGGATGGTCATGTTTGGCAGTTGTTTTTCGGGCGGAATGGACAAGGTATCGGTTGTTATAATTTCTTTAATGGGCAAATTGCCCAATCGTTCAACGGCGGGGTCGGAAAGCACGGGATGGGTGAAGGCGACGTACACATCCTTCGCCCCGTTGCGCTTGACCACCTGCACCGCTTGCTCGATGGAGCCAGCCGTATCGACTAAATCATCGATAATAATCACATCTTTGCCTTCGACATCGCCGATTAGGGTCAACGCTTCGCGGATGTTTTTGTTGCCCACGCGCCGTTTTTCGACAAAAGCGAGCGGCAATTTGAGGGCGACGGCATAATCGCGCCCTTTTTTGGCAAATCCTAAATCAGGGGTGACGACGACGGCATCCAACGCTTTTTCACGAAAATAGGCGGAAATCATGTGGAATGCGGTCAGCGAATCACCCGGTATTTTGTAGAATCCTTGAATTTGCCCCGCGTGTAAATCAACCGTCATCCATCGATCCGCGCCTGCGGCTTCGACTAAATCGGCCACAAGTCGGGAAGTGATGGGGATGCGGGGTTGATCTTTTTTGTCGCTTTGCGAATAGGCTAGATAGGGCATAACGGCCGTTATTCGCGCCGCCGAATCCCGTTTCAAACAATCAATCGCAATCAACATTTCCATGATATTGCGATGGACAGGGCGGTCGTGGCTTTGAATGACGTACACATCCTGCCCGCGCACACTGCCATGCAGGCGCACTAAAATGTTTTCATTAGGGAATTCCACAATATCCCATTCGCTGATGGGGACGTTGAGATAGTCAGAAATGCGTTGCGCCAAATCGGGGCTGCCAGAACCTGCAAATAGTTTGATGTCGCCGTAACCGTAGTTCATGTTGTTATCATTTTGGGTGCATTTCATTTACTTTAGCCAGCGAATGAATTCGCGCCTACGATTGCAAAACCGACCTTCGTCGGTTAGGTCTTAGTCGGCGAATGCCGACTTTGCAAATGTAGCAGCAGATTTATCTGCCGTGATATAAAACACATCCTTACCATTTTAGGGACGCAGAGCGTCCAGATTGTCATTCCACGCAGAGCGTGGAACGAGGGAGTAAATCTATTTTAACAAAAAACGAAGGCTTTTCTAGCCTTCGTGTATGATTTTCGTAAACAGTTGATTAACGGCCGTGTATGGGTCAGTTTGGCGATGGATAACGGCCGTTATTAACCCATCCCACATCGCCGCCATGTCCGATTGGCGGCTCATTCGCAACAAGCGACGGCGCAATAGTTGCTCCATCTGCCAACGCATACGAATTTCAGCGCGGCGTGCGCCTTCATCCGTCGTTTGTAAATGATACCGATGGGCGGCGATTTGTCCCATCAACTGCTTTACACCTGTGCCATCGGTCGCTGTCGTTTCCAAAACGGGAACAGCCCACGCTTGTCGCTCGCCAAAGAGCAACATCGCCCGTAATTGCTCCGTCGTTCGCGCCGCGCCCGGGCGATCTGCTTTATTGACGACTAAAATGTCGGCGATTTCTAAAATACCTGCTTTGATGGATTGAATGTCATCGCCCATGCCCGGTGCTTCGATGACCAGCGTCGTCTGCGCGGCGGCGGCGATGTCTACTTCGGCCTGCCCCGCGCCGACGGTTTCCAGCAGGATGGTGTCAAATTGTGCCGCGTCTAAAATGGTTAAAACGGCCGTTACCGCCGCCGATAATCCACCCAGACTGCCGCGTGAAGCCATGCTGCGAATGAACACGCCCTTGTCGCCCGCTAATTCGCGCATTCGCACACGGTCGCCCAAAATTGCGCCGCCTGTAAACGGGCTGGATGGGTCAACGGCGACGATGGCAACGCTGTCACCCATCGCCCGTGTCGCTTTTGCCAATTCAGTGACGAGTGTGCTTTTGCCCGAACCGGGCGGCCCCGTAATGCCGATGATGTGGGCGTGGCCTGTGTGGGGATAGAGTTGAGAAACGGCCGTTTCTGCCGCCTCTTCACTATTTTCCACACGGCTAATCAGGCGGGCGATGGCGCGTGGGTTGCC
>CAYSDT010000041.1:0-12053 GCA_964429835.1 uncultured Ardenticatenaceae bacterium
CATCTCAGCCCACAACGCCGTTTAGACACGGACAGGCAAAAAGTGGATGGGCTGTTGATGCGATTGGAAACGGCCGTTTCCCGCAGAATCGAACGCGAAGAAAATCGCATGGGGGTGATGGTGGCACGATTAACGGCCGTTTCCCCCCTCGCCACGTTAGAACGTGGCTATGCGATAGTTAAAGATGAAAACGGCCGTGTTTTGCACAGCATCAAAACCATCACCCCCGCCGCCAACTTGACCATTCAATTAAAAGATGGAGAATTTGGGGTAACAACAAGTTGCAAGTAGCAAGCGGCAAGTGAGACTTGCATACTTGCAACTTGTTACTTGCTACAGGATAAATTATGACAGAATCAATCGAAAGTATGCCCTTTGAAACGGCCGTTGCTGAATTAGCAAACATCGTCACCGAACTGGAAAATGGCAGTCTGCCATTGAAGGAATCACTCGCTCTTTTCGAGCGCGGCCAAAAATTAGCCGACCGCTGCAACTTGCAACTAGAACAAGCCAGCCTGCGCGTCGAACAACTCACCAGCGATGGTGAAATTGTCACCATTGATTAAAAGAGATAGAGAATGGAGATAGGGATAGAGGATCGTATTGAATAGCACATAGAGTTGCTTGATATAATCCTCTATCTCTATCTCATCCCTCTATCTTTCAGGAGAAAACATAGTGTTCAAAAGTATTCGTGACTCCCTCGCCCGCACGCGCAACAGCGTCTTTGGGCAAATTGCCCAAACGCTCGGCACGGGCGACATTACCGAAGAGACATGGGAAGATTTAGAAGATTTACTGGTGCAAGCCGATGTCGGCGTGCCAACGACGATGTACATCACCGAAACATTGCGCGACCGCGCCAAAAAAGAGGGACTTTACCGCGCCGATCAACTTACACAGGCGTTAAAAGAAGAGCTACGCGCCTTGCTGGGCGAAAACCCCGCCTTCAATTTAGAAGAAAAACGGCTGTTGACCGTCGTCCTCGTCGTTGGCGTAAATGGCTCTGGCAAAACGACCACCATCGGCAAATTGGCACGCTATTACAAAACGCAAGGGCGTGATGTGGTGATGGTTGCTGCCGACACATTCCGCGCCGCCGCCATCGACCAACTGAAAGTGTGGAGCGAACGCGCAGGCGTACCCATCATTTCTGGACAGCCCGGCGGCGACCCTGCGGCCATCACTTACGACGGCATTCGCGCCACACGCGCACGGAAAAATGACCTGCTATTCATCGACACCGCTGGCCGATTGCACAATAAGTTCAACTTGATGAAAGAGTTAGAAAAGGTGTACAGCACTTGTGCAAAAAGCGTCCATGAAGCCCCGCACGAAGTGCTAATCGTGCTGGACGCGCCGACAGGACAAAACGCGCTTTTACAAGCTGAAAAGTTCAAAGAGGTGGTCAATGTGACGGGGGTTATATTGACGAAGTTGGATGGAACGGCGAAGGGCGGCATGGTTTTCGCCATCTACCGTGATTTAGGATTGCCCGTGCGCTTCATCGGCACAGGCGAGAAAATCGAGGATTTAGCTCCGTTTGATGCCGATCAATTTGTGGATGGGCTATTCGAGTAGCAAGCGGGCAAGTAGCAAGTTGCAAGTAATGACTTGTCACTTGCTACTTGCTACTTGCAACTTCTTTTAACTGTTTTCCCACTGCTTGAGTGCTTTTTTAACCAACGCTTGGGCGATGGGGTCTTCGACGGCATCGGGGCTGGGGTAGCGTTTGCCGTCTACGTCGATGCTGACACCGCCAGCGGGGTTTTGGACAATATGGAGAGAACGGCCGTTAAACCCCTCCACCTGCCCCACCAATCCTTGTAAAACATCATCAATCTGTTCCACGACAGATTTTGCTGAAGCCGCAGATGGGGGTGGTGGCGAAACGGGAGGAACTGGTAACGGCAGCTTTTCAGGAATGACGACATCTTCTGTTTCGGGATTACGCAACGCCGCCTGCTCCGCTTCCAATTGCGCCAAAAATTCAGCCTGTTTTGTCGTCAATGTCACCTCTTCTCTCGCAGGTGCAAGCGACGAAGCTAATGGCGGGGCAACACCCGCATCCACCAACGCTTGATAGCCGCCAGCAAATGAAACCAACTCACCAATCGCTGTGTTGATAATGCGAATCGCCTTCTCGTCACCTTCAAGTTCCGCCAAACTCTCAAAACGGTGTTTTTGAATTTCAACGACCATCTTTCCCATCGGTGGCACGCGCAAAATACGCATCATTTCCATTTCTCTACGCATAATAAGACCTCTTTCTCAATAATCCGCAGATTACACAGATTAGCGCAGATTTTTTATTTTTAATCTGCGTAAATCTGCGTAATCTGCGGACGTTAACTATCCTAGAACATTTCTAAATAGGTTGACAAGCGGGGCAAAAATGGGTGCTGCGCCCGCCAAGTACAATTCGTTCAATAATCGTGCCACAATCATAACACGGTTCGCCCGTGCGACGGAAAACTCTTAACGCATTTTGCATATCGCCGCGCTGACCGTCTGGTTTGCGATATGTGCCGATGGTCGCCCCTTCACGGTCAATGCCTTCTTGCAGCACTTTACGAACGGCCGTATACAATCGCCCAATCTCATCATCGCTTAACGTGTCACACGGCCGTTTTGGATGAATTCTCGCATGAAACAAAGATTCGTCGGCATAAATGTTGCCTACACCAGCAAGAAAATGCTGGTCAAGCAGTAACGGTTTGATGGCTCGCCAACGGCCGTTTATTCTCTCTTTCATCACCGCCGCTGTGTACGCATCTGACAACGGCTCTGGCCCCAGTTTACCCACAATTTCTTCTGCATCAGCGACTAAATACACACGCCCAAATTTGCGCGTGTCCCGAAAACGCATCTCTTGCCCATTTGCCAAGCCAAAAACGGTATGGGCATATTTATCGGGTGGTGTTTCTTGCGACACGATGGCTAAATGGCCTGTCATTTTAAGATGAACAATCAGCACATCACCGCTGTCAAGATTGAACAACAGATACTTGCCCCGCCGCCCAACCGATTCAACCTCTTGTCCGTGCAATCGCGCCTGAAAGTCGTCAAATGATGGGGTAGCGATGTGACGCGGCCAATAGTTCCGCATTTCGGTGAAGGTTTGGTTGGTTATAAACGGCCGTAAGGCACGCACTGTTGTTTCAACTTCAGGTAATTCTGGCATTGTGCAAGGTGCAAGTGAGCAAGTAGGCAAGTGGGCATGTATACTTGCCACTTGCAACTTGCTTACTTGCAACTCCTTTAGATTACAAATTCGCCGCTATCGTAGAATAGCTCATCATCAACCCATATTTTGCCGCCGTCACGCATGTCGCAAATCATGTCCCAATGGATGGCTGATTTGTTTTTGCTGCCCGTTTCTGGATAACCGTTACCCATCGCCATGTGGATTGTGCCGCCGATTTTTTCATCGAACAGGATGGATTTGGTGAATTGCTGGATGCCCATATTCGTACCAACCGCAAATTCGCCCAAATAACGTGCGCCTGCGTCGGTGTCCAATGTGGTGATGAGGAATTCTTCGTTTTTGCTGGCTTGTGCGTCCACAATTTTGCCATCTTCAAAGCGCAATTTCACGCCATCCACCTCGCGCCCGCTTACGATTGCAGGATAGGTGAAATTAACCCATCCATTCACCGATTCCTCGACGGGGCCAGTAAAAATCTCGCCGCTGGGCATGTTGTGAGTGCCATCAGAGTTGATGAATGTGCGGCCAGCGATGGATAAATTCATGTCGATATGAGGCCCTTTGACGACCACCTTTTCCTTGCCAACTAGCCAATCAACTAAACGCTGTTGCCTCACGCTCATTTTGCGCCATTCGGCGACGGGATCGGCTTTGTCCACAAAACATGCGCCGTAGACGAAATCTTCATATTCGCTCAACGACATATCAGCATCTTGTGCTTGCGCTTGCGTGGGAAACATCGCCAATGTCCAACGAAAATCGCCCGTCGCACTGCGTTCCATGTACGTTTGCATGAGTTCACGGCCAGCAGATTGCATTAGCTGTTGACGAGCGGGATTGACACCGTTGAGTGTGCGCGTGTTGCGCGAACCGCGTAATGAAATGGAACAATCATACGTTTCGACGATGGTTTTGAAGGGGGCGGGGATGTGTTGTAGCTGCTCATCATTGCCCTCTTTGAGCATGATTTCAGTCAACGCTTCCTCTTCTAAATTGACTAACGGCAAGCCGCCAGCACGCACCACTTCGCGGTACGTTTCTACCAATAATGGGTAAGCAATGCCGCCGCTGCGGATGGCAACTTTGTCACCGGGTTGTACGGCAACACAATAATTTACTAATAAATCTGCTAATTTTTGAACACGGGGATCAGCCATCTTGTCTCCTTAAAGCTAGAGGATTGAGCTAGAGATAGAGGAAGCATATTCGTAAACTTAACGAATATTCCCGACTGTCATTCCCGCGTAGGCGGGAATCCACCGCTCTAAAAGAAAATGGATTCCTGCCTTCGCAGGAATGACAAATCGTTAAGTTTACGGTAATGATAGAGGGGCGTATCTGCCGCTCATCAACGCTCATTTATTTTTAATGATGCGGATTATACATCTACAGAGAACGGCCGTCATCTTGTTTCAGGATGATTCTAAAGTCAGGGCGGACGGGCGCAACACAGCGGCGGGAGACGGCATCTTTTTCCGTTTGACAATCACCCCAATTTCGTTCATACTATCGGCAACAACATAAACACAACACGTTGAACGGGACGAGTAGCCGTTCTGCCTGAATCAGAGAGTGATGGTGGTGATAGAAATATCATCGCTGAGAACCATCGCCGTAAAGCAGACAGCAAAAACCCCCCGTGAGTGATTTTCTGAAATAATGAAGGGGCGAACTGGCGGTTCACAAACCGCTGGTTCATCCCGATAGAGGCAGACTTTTTGTCTGCCTCATTTCCTTTTTTTACAGTAAGAAAATTCGGATGGCTCCGTTAACGGCCGTTATGAGGGTAGCAAAGAAATTTGCTGCTAAAATTGGGTGGAATCACGAAGCCATCGTCCCAATACGGGATGATGGCTTTTTTTATATCAAAAAATATCCGCAGATTACGCAGATTAGCGCAGATTAAGTCAAAAAAATCTGCGCTAATCTGCGTAATCTGCGGAGAAAATATAGGAGAAAACAATGTCCGAAGAAGAACAAGTACCATACACCGAATCAAAACTATACCGCATCCGCCACTCCGCAACCCATGTGATGGCTGAAGCCGTTGTCGAATTTTTCCCCGAAGCCAAGCTCGCCATCGGCCCGCCCATCGCCGACGGCTACTATTACGACTTCGATTTAGGCAAAAATGAAGACGGCAAACCGATCACCTTTTCCGAAGAAGATTTGGAAAAAATCGAAGCGCGGATGAAGAAATTGCTCAAAAAGAACGCCAAATTCGTGCAAACCAGCATGACAATCCCCGAAGCCGAAGAATTCTTCGCCGATGAACCATACAAACTGGAACTAATCGCCGACCTTGCGGCTGGCCGATTAGACGAAAATGGCGAACCAACGGCCGAAGCTGTCACCGAAGTCAGCATTTACACCCAGCGCGAATTCGTAGACCTCTGTCGTGGCCCGCATGTTGGTTTTACCAAACAAGTACGAGCAAATTCCGTCAAACTGTTGCGTACAGGCGGCGCGTATTGGCGTGGTGATGAAAATCGGCCGCAATTGCAACGCATTTACGGCACAGCTTGGGACAATAAAGAGGATCTCGCCGCCTATTTGGAACGGTTAGAAGAAGCTAAAAAACGAGACCATCGCCGCGTAGGCAAAGAGTTAGATTTGTTCAGTTCATCACCAGAAGTAGGCAGCGGCCTGATTCTCTGGCATCCCAAAGGCGGCTTGATACGCCATCTGGCGGAAGAATTCTGCAAAAACGAGCATATCGCCAACGGGTACGACATGGTTTACTCACCCCATATCGGGCGCAGTACACTTTGGGAAACGAGCGGCCATCTCACCTGGTACAAAGATGATATGTATGCAGCCATCCAAATTGATGAGGAAGAGTATTATCTCAAACCGATGAACTGCCCGTTCCACATCATGATCTACAAGAACAAAATGCACAGTTACCGTGATCTGCCCATACGCATGGCGGAATGGGGGACTGTGTACCGTTACGAACGCAGCGGCGTGCTGCACGGATTGATGCGGGTGCGCGGTTTTACGCAAGATGATGCCCATCTGTTCTGCCGCAAAGACCAAATGCCCGAAGAGATTGACCGTGCGCTCAACTTCTGCCTGCATATTTTACGCAGTTTCGGCATGAATGAATTCCACGCTTACCTTTCTACTCGTGACGAGAAAAAATCGGCTGGGGATGCTGAACGTTGGGACGAACCGACGGAAGCGTTGCGCGGGGCGTTAGAACGTGCTGAACTTAATTATGATGTTGATGAGGGCGGCGCGGCGTTTTATGGGCCTAAAATTGATCTTAAAATGGTTGATTCTTTGGGGCGTGAATGGCAATTAAGCACCATCCAATTTGATTTTAACTTGCCAGAACGGTTTGATATGACGTATATCGGGCAGGATGGCGAGGCGCATCGGCCGTATATGATTCATCGTGCGTTATTGGGTTCGATGGAGCGATTTATGGGGGTGTTGATTGAGCATTATGCGGGTGCGTTCCCGCTCTGGCTGGCTCCCGTGCAGGTTGTGATGGTTCCCATCGCTGACCGCCATATTCCGTATGCAGAAACTGTTGCCGAGCAATTACGAGAGGCTGGATTGCGGGTTGAGGTGGATGGCAGCAGTGAGCGGATGAACAAAAAAATCCGTAACGCGCAGTTGCAGAAAACGCCGTACATGCTGGTCGTTGGCGACAAGGAAATTGAAAATGAAGCGGTCGCTGTCCGCACCCGTGATAATAATAACATGGGGGCGATGGCGGTCAGCGCGTTCAAGGAGCGTGCGCTGGAAATCATCGCCAGCAAAGCGATGGATTTGTAGGAAAAGTAGAGCCGCCCCGCTGGGGCGGCTTTTTTTGTGTGGTGATGAAAACGGCCGTTTCCCCCTATTCACACCTAAAACCCCGTCCCTCTTTCCACAGAAAGACCCCTTAGATTTTCAAATCTCGCCCCTCTTTCTACAGAAAGACCCCTTAGATTTTCAAATCTCGCCCCTCTTTCCATAGAAAGACCCCTTAGAATTCAGATTTTCGCCCCTCTTTCCATAGAAAGACCCTTTAGATTTTCAAATCTCACCCCTCTTTCCACTATCATTCACACGGTAGGTGCGGTGTGATTCTCTGCCTGATGCACAGGAAAATCGTGAGGACAAACGGCCGTTTTTCCCTTTCATGCAATCACATCGTTTTTCTTTACGCCTACCAGTGGTGATGCTAAACTACCGTCCCCTGAGTAAGTAGTTGACAATTGGAATACTATAAATGACGCAAACAACAACAGAACAGATCGATTTTCAAGACATACAAGCGTATTTGGCAGAACGGCTGCCCGCCGATTTAGAATTATTGCGGCAGATGGTGGCGATTAACAGTTTTACCGCTAATCCTGATGGCGTGAATGCAGTTGGGGAGCTAACGGCCGTTTCCTTCGCCCCACTCGGCTTCACCGCCGAGCGCACGCAGGCAGCCAACCCCGCTTACGGCAAACATCTGCTGCTAACCCGAACAGCCAAAACGCCCCATCCCGCCCCCAAAATTGCCCTTGTTTCCCACTTGGACACCGTTTATTCTGCCGAAGAAGAGCGTGAAAATAATTTCTTGTGGGAAGAAGAAGGCGCGTGCATTTACGGGCCAGGCACATACGACATCAAAGGCGGCACCATCATGATCTTGATGGTGCTATCCGCCATCAAACAGTTTCACCCCGCCCTTTTTGACAGCGTGACGTGGATTTTGGCCTTCAATGCCGCTGAAGAGGCGTTGGTCAAAGATTTCGGTACGCTTTGCCATCAGAACATTGGGGATGATGCTTTGGCCGCCCTTGTTTTTGAAGGCGGAAATTGGCAGACGGGCATATTTAAGCTGGTGGTGGCTCGCAAAGGGATGGCGCGGTATCGAATTGAGGTAGACGGCCGTTCTGCCCATGCCGGCACATCCATCCAAGAAGGCGCGAGTGCCATTTTGCAATTGGCGGAAGTCATTCAGCGCGTCTCCGCGCTTTGCGACATGGAACAAGGGTTGTCGGTGAACATTGGTTCAATCGAGGGTGGCACGGTCAGCAATCGCGTGCCGCACTTTGCGGCGGCTGATGGGGAATTACGGGCATTTTCAACGGCCGTTTTCCAACAAGCGATGGTCGATCTTCGCAATATAGAGCAACTGTCCACCGTTAAAAGTGTGAAGAATGGGTATCCGTGCAGCGTGCGCGTAATCGTACATGACGAATGGGAAGCGTGGCCGCGCAATGCAGGGTCAGATGGCCTATTGGCACTCTGGCAGGAATCGGCTGGGGAGATGCCCATCACCCCCGAAGAGCGCGGCGGCCTGAGCGATGGCAATTACACATGGGCATTTGCCCCCACCATCGACGGGCTTGGCCCCGATGGCGGCAACGCCCACTGCGCCGAACGCAGCCCAGACCGCAGCAAAGAACAAGAGTACGTCGCTTCCGATTCATTTGTGCCAAAAGCGATGATTAACATTGCCGCTATTATAAAACTTATTGAACGAGAAAATCTGTAGGGACGACCTTTATGGTCGCCCAATTGTATCTTCTCAATATTTCGGGGAGACCTGACAGGTTTTTCGAAGATACTCGTGCAAAGCAAGAGGTCTTGATGAAACCTGTCAGGTCTTTACCCCAAGTTATTGAGATGTTACGCCCAATTCTATAAAAAACTAGGCGATAAAATGAGATGGAGTAAGTGGCTCTCTGTTTCTTTCCGATAAGGTAAATTACATGAATCAATCCACACCGATGATGATTGCCGATGAGTATGAGGTCTTGTTTCACGCCAATGCGCCGTATGCGTTTGCGGACAAGCCCTCTTCTTTTGTGGGGCGCAAACGGGAGATGGAACAGCTTGATGAGTGGCTGGTGGATGAGGATGTGTCGATAACGGCCGTTATTTCCCCACTTGGAACTGGCAAAAGCAGCCTGCTTTGGCAATGGCAACGAAAAATCTGCGCCGCACCCACAACTGATATTGAAGAAGTCATTTGGTGGGATGCCTCCCAGCCCGATGCCGATATTCTCCACTTTTTACACACCGCCCTCATCTTCGTCGGCGACGATCCCCATATTTACCGCGACGCACGCCATCAACTGGAACGCCTGCTGGATCAATTTCTCTATCGCCCCTTTTTGCTCATCATAGATGGCATTGAACGCTGGCTGTATGCGTATGAACGAATGGACAGCGTGTACAATGAAAAGCCAAACATAGACGGGCATAGTCACGCCCTCTCCTGTGTGCATCCATTAGCGGCTGATCTGCTCAGCGGGTTGGCAAAACGGGGCGGGGCGACAAAAACGGCCGTTTCCAGTCAACTCCTGCCCAATGAATTATGCAATTCCAAAGGCGATCCGCTGCCCACCGTGCGAAAACAGCGATTATTCCCCCTGACAGGGCAAGATGGGTATCACCTGTTCAGCAATCAATCGGTACGGACGCTGCTTTCAGAAGTGGAACTGATTGGCGAGCCGATGGCGTACCATCCGTTGACTTTGCGTGTGCTGGCCGGACACGCCGCCGACCCGACCATCACCCGCCTGTCGGACAGCATTCATTTTCCTGATGACAGCACGCGGCAACAAAAGCAAGAGGCGGTATTGACGATGGTGATTCAAGCGTTGCCCACCAATGCGTTGAAATTATTAGAGTGCATCGCCGCCCTGCCCACATTTGTGTCGGAAGATGTAGTGCGCGATCTGTTTAACGGCCGTTGTCATCAAAAAAACAACCACAAAACAAGATCGTGGGCAGAGCGTCTGTTCCGTCAGGAAAAAGAGCCAGAACGTGATGTATTGATGGAAACGGCCGTTATTTTACAACAACACGGCCTGCTCTACCCCGTCAACGGAAAGTCCGCCGATGGCAAGCGCATCCGCCGATACGGAATGCACGACATCGTGCGCCGTTTGACCGCGCAGCAGATTGCTGATTCCGACGAATTCCATCGCTGGATGACCGACTATTACCGCCAACGTGCCAAAGATGACGAGATAACAGGCAGGGAATTGCTGCTTATATTGCGCGATGCGTATTACCATCTTACCCGCACAGGCGCATACGACGAAGCGTACCTGTTTTACCAAGCAGACGTTTTACCCGTCGTTTACAGCCTGACAGGCATCTATCGGCAAGAGCGCATCGAAATGCTGCAACTCCTCTTCCCCGACGGCGAACTGAGCGGCCCGCGCCTGACAGACAGCCGTAATCAAATCAGCGCACTACACGAATTAGCCGATCTTTATGGCAATTCCGGCCGCTTCATCCACGCCACCTATCTGTACAAACAAAGTGTGATGATATTACGCAAGCAAGACGACAAAGGGTTGCTTGTTGAATCATTAAATGCGCTGGTCAACAACCAATTACGGGTGGGAGGGTTAAAGGTGGCGGCGAAAAACGGCCGTCGCGCCCTTGATCTGCACGATGAAATTTCCATCCGCTATAAACGCATTCCCGGCCATTGGAATTACGGCCGTGTGCTGGCGTATCAGGGCGAATGGGCGCGGGCGCGGATTGAATTTGGCACAGCGATGGGGTTGGCGAAGGCGGAAAACGCCATCCGTGACAAATGTATAACATGGAGTTATCTGGCTCAATTGGCACTGCTCAGGGGGGATGAGGATGATGGGTACGCGGCCGCCAGCAAGGCAAAAACGATTGCCGATGGGCGCAAAGATGCTGATTTACACATTTTGACCGATTGGCTGTTGGGATGGGCGAGTGGCAAACGCGGGGCGTATATGACCGCCGAACAACTGCTGGGCAATGCGTTATACCACAGCCGCACCGCCGATCTAATCGCGTTTGAGCCGCTGATTTTATTGGCACAAGCGCGTTTGCTCAGGGCGCAAAAAGATGAAAGTGATCGGGCGTGGCAATTGGCATTAACGGCCGTTTCCATCGCTGAACGATACGATTACAAGCTCGATCTTGCTGAAATCAATCTCTTTTTAACGAATCTCGCCCTTGATCGGGGTGATTATGATTTGGCACATCGGCTAATCAAAAAGGCACACACCTACGCCCGCTGCGACCGCGAGCCGTATGTGTACAAAACAATTTTTGAAGAGTCTGAGCGTATTTTGAAGATGTTGAGTTACACGCTGTAGAAGACCTGACAGGTTTCCTCAGACATTCGTGTGAACAAGAGACTTTTATAAAACCTGTCAGGTCTTTAATTTACAAAAGACCTTCCAGAATATGTGCAGTTAAACGGCCGTTTTCAAAATCAATATCCACAATCACGCTCGGAATATCAGGCAGTAAAATCGGCTTGCCCTCACCCTTAACCTCAAACACATTATTCGCGCCCGTTTCAATCACGTTAATCAATTTGCCCAAATAAACATCCTCATCACTGTACACATCCAGACCGTACAGTTGGTGCAGATAATACTCACCCTCTTCCAACGGAATCGCATCTTCCAGCGTCACCAGCAAAAGATTCCCGTGCAAATGGGAAACATTATCGCGCCCATTTAATTCCACGAATTTCACCAGCACCAACTCTTTATGGAAACGCACCGACTCAACCGTCAACGGCTTTAGCTCATCCTCACCCAAATAGACATTTTTCAGCCATGAAAAGCGGGATGGATCGTCCGTTAACGGCCGTACACGCAACTCACCGTGCAAACCGTGTGGTTTTAATACTTTGCCTACAACCAAAAAACGAGGTTCAGAAGCATCCGCCGCCGAACCCCGTTCAGATTCATTTGTTTTTTTATTGTGCATATATTACTCTAATTGTCATTCTCGCGTAGGCGGGAATCCATTTTTTGAGAAGCAGTGGATTCCTGCCTTCGCAGGAATGTATCTTCTCAATATTTCGGGGAGACCTGACAGGTTTTTCGAAGATACTCGTGCA
>CAYSDT010000042.1:0-11896 GCA_964429835.1 uncultured Ardenticatenaceae bacterium
CAGTGGACTCATTTAATCCTCATTTCTAAGTGATGGATAAAAACGGCCGTTAACGGCCGTTTTTTAGTTCTGACAAGCAAACATAGCCGAAGTAAGCGGTTCAGAACGCGCCCTATCCACATTTTTCAGTGGGCGCGTCTTTATATTTGTGGGCATCTTAGTTGATTGTTCGTTGTTTCCCCCACGTTACCCACCCCATAGTTTACGACATCATTTCCATGCGCTATAATGCCCCCTTATTTGTTGAAAACAAACATGGCATATATGCCGTAAATAATTATGGATTGATGGCTGACGATCCCCGATTCCCATCCCTGCAATCCCCGATCCCCACAAAAGGAGACACCAATGCCCAAAGCACTAATTACTGGCATCACAGGTCAAGATGGTTCCTACTTGGCTGAATTTTTACTAGACAAAGGATACGAAGTTATCGGTATGGTACGCCGTACCAGCACCGTCAATTTTCATCGTATCGCCCACTTTCAAGACAAACTTACCCTTGTTCCTGGCGACATGCTCGATCAAATTTCCCTGATTCACATTTTGGAAGAGCATCGCCCCGACGAAGTGTACAACTTGGCGGCACAATCATTCGTGCAAACGTCATGGTCGCAACCCGTTTTCACGGGCAATGTGACCGCGCTCGGCGTGACCCGCTTGCTCGATGCCATCCGCACCGTTGACCCTAAAATTCGCTTTTACCAAGCCAGCTCCAGCGAAATGTTTGGCAAAGTTGTGGAAACACCGCAACGGGAAACGACCCCCTTCTATCCACGCAGTCCCTATGGCGTAGCCAAAGTATACGGCCACTGGATCACCATCAATTATCGCGAAAGCTATGATTTACACGCCACATCTGGCATTTTATTCAATCACGAATCCCCCCGTCGTGGAATGGAATTTGTGACCCGTAAAATTACATACCACGCCGCTAAAATCAAACTGGGCTTGACCAAAGAGTTACGCTTAGGCACATTGAGCGCACGGCGCGATTGGGGTTTTGCTGGCGATTATGTGGAATTGATGTGGATGATGCTGCAACAAGACAAACCTGATGATTACGTCATTGCCACAGGGCAGACCCATTCTGTCGAAGATTTCCTAACGGCCGCTTTCCAAGCCGTCGATCTCGATTGGCACGATTACGTCGTGCAAGACCCGCGCTTCATGCGCCCCGCCGAAGTTGATCTGCTCGTAGGCGACCCCAGCAAAGCACGAGTGCAACTCGGCTGGGAACCGAAAGTTATGTTCCCAGAACTGGTAAAAATGATGGTCGATTCTGACATGGAAATGATTAAATCAGGCAATCCCGTCCTCTAAATTTGTAGGTCAAGTTTGCAAACTTGACCTACACGGAGCAAAAAATGGATATTAAATTTGGTACAGATGGATGGCGGGCAAAAATTGCCGAAGCATATACATTTGATAATTTGCGGCGATGCACACAAGGGTTTGCTTCTTTTTTGCAAGAGCAAGGCTCGGCTGATGACGGCATCATCATCGGTTACGACAAGCGGTTTCATGCGGAAAACTTTGCCGCTGCCGCCGCCGAAGTGATGGCCGCCAACGGCATTAAAGTGTGGCTGACCGACGGCGCAACCCCCACACCGACCATCTCTTACGCCGTCGTGGACAAACGGGCGGCGGGTGCGATTAACATCACCGCCAGCCACAACCCTCCGCAGGACAGCGGCTTCAAAGTGCGTGATAAATTTGGCGGCGCAATTCCCCCCCATGATTTGAAAGCCATCGAAGCCCTCATCCCGTCAATTGACGGCGTGAAGCGGATGAATTTGGATGATGGCGTAAACGAAGGGCTGATCGAGATTTTCGATGCTGCGCCTGCGTACATCGCCCAAATCAATCGGCTGATTGATTTACAGCCGATTAAAGACGCTGGCTTCAACATCGCGGTGGATTGCATGTGGGGCAATGGTGCAGGCTGGTTCCCGCGCTTGATCGGCGGCGGCAAAACGACCATCCACGAGATTCACAACGAACGCAACCCCATCTTCCCCAACATGCAACGCCCCGAACCGATTCCGCCAAATGTGGATCACGGGCTGGCGTTTGCCCAAGAATTGGGGGCGGATATATTGATTATCAACGATGGGGATGCGGATCGGGTTGGATTTGGGGATGAAAACGGCCGTTTTATGGATCAATTGCGCGTTTACGGCTTGATGGGGTACTACTTCATGGAAGTGCGCGGCGAACGCGGCCCCGTCGTCAAAACGATTTCCACCACCAAAATGCTCAATAAATTGTGCAAAATCTACGGCGTAGATGTGCATGAAACAGGCGTTGGCTTCAAATACATCGCTCCCAAAATGATGGAAGTCGGGGCGATGATTGGCGGCGAAGAGAGCGGCGGTTACGCCTTCCGCAGCCACGTCCCCGAACGCGACGGCATCCTCGCTGGCCTGTTCATGCTGGACATGATGGTACGCACAGGCAAAAAGCCATCCGAACTGCTGGACACGCTTTTTGAGCTTGTTGGTGAGCATTTTTACGACCGTATTGATTCCACCTTTGACGCTGCACGCAAAGCGGACATTTTAGCGACAGTTGACGCGGCTCGCCCGACAACCATCGGCGGCTTGAAAGTGATCGATATCGTGACCGTAGACGGCCATCAATTCATCATGGAAGATGGCGGCTGGCTGCTGGTACGTTTCAGCGGCACAGAACCAATCATTCGCGTTTACTGCGAAACGACGCACGAAGACAAAGTACAAGCGATTCTTGATGATGGAATGAAAATTGCAGGATTGCGGGGATGATGAGGGGATGAGGGGATGAGGAGCAGGGGAGATGAGGAGATTGCATTCTCCCCCGCTCCCCCTCTCCCCCTCTCCCCTGCTCCCCTGCTTCTTCTAAAGGAGAACAATGAACGACAACGCTTTTCAGGATTTTTACGATGAAGATACAAGCCACTGTTACGGTTGCGGCAGCTTGAATGAACATGGATTGCAAATTAAAACCCATTGGGATGGTGACGAGACGGTGACGGTGTACACGCCGCGCCCATACCATATGGCAATTCCGGGTTATGTGTACGGCGGTTTGATCGCCTCGTTGATCGATTGTCATGGGACGGGAACGGCCGCTGCTGCGGCATATCGTGAAGCGGGGCGGGAGATGGGTACATTGCCATCATTCCGCTTTGTGACGGCCTCATTGCATGTGGATTATTTGAAACCGACTCCATTAGGCCAACCGCTGACCGTTCGTGGCCGCGTGAAGGAAATTAAGGGGCGCAAAGTCATCGTCGAGGCGGCGTTGTATGTGAATGGGGTGAAAACGGCGAAGGGTGAGGTTGTGGCGGTGGAGATGCCGTCGTCGTTTGCGTAGGAAACAGTCAATAATCAACTGAAAACGAGTGGAATTAAGAAGTCAGACTTTTGGCAAAAGTCTGACTTCTGGCGTTATGGGGGTGTGAAACGGCCGTTATAAATTCAAAACAAAAGCGATACCACCCCCATTATCTGCTATACTTGCACCATCAATATGGTAGATGGTTTAAGGAATTTCTCATGGACACTTCATCAAACATCCCCACCAATATCGTTGTCCCCAATGCGACACGTTACCTTTGGGCAATTGCAATTGTATGGACGATTGCCATGACAACATTATTACTTTTGAATTTTAACCGCACGGATCAAACGATCCAAAACGTTGCCATTGCTGAAGCGCGTACCCATTTTAATAAAGATCGTGCATTTCGCTTTTGGGCAACCGAACACGGCGGCGTGTATGTACCAGTTGACAGTCAAACATTACCCAATCCGTATTTGATTGATATTCCTGAACGAGATATTGAAACCCCTTCTGGTAAACAATTAACCTTGATGAATCCAGCATACGCGATGCGCCAAATGAATGAAGATTTTGCCGATCTCTCTGGTATTATTGGGCATATCACCAGTTTGGATCCAATACGCCCGTTGAACACCCCTGATGAATGGGAACGGGCTGCATTGAAAGCATTTGTGGATGGCGAAACGGAAAAGATGGAATTCGTTGACATTGATGGTGTCCCTTATTTACGCTTAATGCAACCAATGTTTGCTGAAGAAAAATGTCTAAAATGCCATGAACAACAAGGGTATGAAATTGGTGATGTACGCGGTGGTGTAAGTGTCTCATTGCCAATGTCTCCGATGTTAGCCAGACAACAAAAAACAGATGCCAGCAGTTTACTGTCACTGGGCGTAATGTGGCTGCTGGGGATGATCGGTATATTTATCGGTGGACGTGCATTTAATCGGCGTGTTAAAGCGCACCGTCAAGATGTACTCGCATTGCAACAAGCGCACGATCAACTCCAGCAAGAGCGGGAAATGTTTACAAATGGCTCAGTCGCTGTTTTCAAATGGAAAAATCAAGATAAGTGGCCGGTTGAATACGCTTCTCCCAATGTGGCCGATCTATTAGGCTACACAGCAGAAACATTCCTGCAAGGGGATGTTGTATATGCTGACATCATTCATTCCGAAGATATAATGCGCGTCACCGATGAGGTCTTATTTGCCAGCCAAAGCCAAAATGAACGATTTGAACATCTTCCTTACCGCCTTCTTCACCCTGATGGAACGTGTATTTGGGTTTTAGATTACACCACTATCTTGCGAAATGATGACGGGGAAGCCACGCATTATGTGGGCTATCTGATTGATATTACCGCTTGGAAAAAAACAGAAGAATCCCTGCGTGAAAGTGAAGAGCGACTGGCGTTAGTTTTGGAAGGAACGGAGTTGGGCATGTGGGATTGGAATATCCCCACGAATAACGTGATATTTAATGCACGTTGGGCAGAAATGCTTGGCTACGACTTGTCTGAAATTGAACAAAATGGGAATAGTTGGAGGAAATTAAGGCATCCCGATGATGTGGAGAAAATCAGATCGGCACTGACTGACCATATGAACGGGCATACGTCCATATACCAAGTAGAGCGTCGTATGCGTTCTAAAACGGGAGAGTGGATATGGGTTTTAGACAGTGGCAAAATATTTGTGCGTGACAAAAATGGCAACCCGATTCGTATTGCTGGTACGCAGATGGACATAACCAAGCGTAAGCAGTTGGAGGAGCAGATTGTACGGCAAGAACGAATGGCGGCCGTTGGGCAGTTGTCTGCTGGTATAGCGCATGATTTCAATAATATCTTGGCCGCTATTTTGCTTCACACCGAATTATTACAACGATGGCCTGATATACCAGACAAGGTGCAAGATCATTTATCCATCATTGCCGCATCAGGGCAGCGAGCGGCCACATTAGTCCGTCAAATTTTAGACTTTAGCCAAAGAACAATGCGCCGCCCACAACAAATTGATTTAGAATCTCTTTTGCAAGAGAGTGTTCGCTTTCTGGAAACTACCCTTCCAGAGAATATCCATAGTGACCTGCGGATAGATGCAGGTGATTACATGATGATGGCTGATTCTGGGCAGTTGCAACAGGCGATAACCAATTTGGTTATAAATGCGCGTTACGCCATGCCATCTGGTGGTACGTTGCAGATTACATTATCAATGGTTGATGATGTGGATACTGTTGATTGTGCCATATGCACGGAATTGATTGCCGCACGATGGATACGGATTGAGGTGATAGATTCAGGTATGGGCATTTCGGCTGACGTTTTATCACATATATTTGAACCGTTTTTCACGACTAGAGAAATCGGTGAGGGGACGGGGTTAGGGTTATCACAGGTAGCTGGTATTGTGGCGCAACATGATGGGCATATCCATGTTGACAGCAGTGTAGGGCAAGGCACCAATATCGCCCTTTATCTTCCCCCATTAGCTGTTGATGATACGGCCGTTGAGACAGATGAAGGACAAGGAAAAGTGATTAAACATGGCAACAATGAAACCATTTTGCTAGTGGAAGATGATGCTGTGGTTGTGGAGGCCACAACGGCCGTTTTGAATTATTTAGGCTACCAAGTCATCGTTGCCTCATCGGGAGAAGAGGCCATCACTATATTTGACGAACAGCATGAGCAAATAAATTTAGTGTTATCTGATATGATGATGCCCGCGATGAGTGGGGCAACGCTGTTCCGTCAATTACGCGCAAAAAGCCCATACCTTAAAGTTATTTTGATGAGTGGCTACCCGCTTGAAGATGAAGGGCGGGTGTTGTTAGAAGAAGGGATGGTGGCGTGGCTGTCGAAACCGATAACATTAGAAGATTTGTCGCAGGCGGTGAGCAAGGCGTTGGCATCTGAGAAGGGGCGATGGGGATAAACGGCCGTTTATCCACCATCTCCGTAGAAAAAAAATAAACAACACAGCCTTTTATTAACATTAGCAGGCTGGCAAATATAGGACGTAACAATGTTTTTCGCAGACAAACCATACATCTCCGACCTCTTCAAGGCGACTGTCAAAGACAACGCCATTCCCGTCGTCAACACCGCCAGCGCGAAAGAGCTTGCCCTTTACGACGGCACAACCCTCATCAGTGAAGAAGATGCAATTAAATTAGTGCGCGAGCAAGCAGATCCGCGCATCTATACCACCTCTGAAAATGCAATCGGCTGGATTGCCGAGCATTTACCCTTCACCGATCTGCCCGCAAAAATCAAGCTGTTCAAAGACAAGGTGGCATTTCGAGAGCTAACCAAGCCGCTGTTCCCTGACTTCTACTTCCAAGCGGTGCGTGTTGATGAATTAACGGCCGTTAAATTCAACGATTTGCCACTCCCCTTCATCATCAAACCCGCTGTCGGGTTTTTCAGTATGGGCGTGTATAAAGTCAACAACCTTGCCGAGTGGGAGAACACAATTGAAGCAATTTCGGCCGAGATGGATCAAGTTAAAAATTTGTATCCCCAAGAGGTGCTGGACACCAGCACGTTCATCATCGAGCAATGTATTGAGGGTGAAGAGTTCGCCATTGATGCGTATTTTGACGGGGCGGGCGAGTTGGTGATCCTCAACATTTTGCGCCACACCTTTGCTTCTGAAGCGGATGTTAGCGACCGCGTGTACACGACTTCAAAGGCGATTATCGAGGATAATTTGACTGAATTTACGACGTTTATCGGTGAAATCGGCCGTTTGGCGGCTGTGAAAAACTTCCCTGTGCATGTCGAATTGCGTCGCGGGGGCGATGGGGTTGTGTTGCCCATCGAAGTGAACCCGATGCGCTTTGGCGGCTGGTGTACGACGGCCGATATGGCCTATTTTGCGTACAACTTTAACCCGTATTTGGCCTATTTCCATCAACAAAAACCAGATTGGGACACATTGCTTGCTGACAAAGCGGGCAAGTTGTTCAGCATCATTGTTTTGGATAATTCGACGGGGCTGGCGGCGGATGATATTGCCGCCTTTGATTATGACAAGTTGGTTGCGGGGTTTGAACGGCCGTTAATCCTCCGAAAAATAAACTATCACCAATACCCCGTCTTCGGCTTCCTATTTGTGGAAACAGGCGAAGACAACTTCGCCGAACTCCAACGCATCCTCACCTCCGATTTGCGCGAATTTGTGACGGCGCAATAGCGGAGGCTGAGCCTGTCGAAGCTGTAGCGGTCAATGACACCGCCTCTGCCTTCGACAAGCTCAGGCGACGGCTAGTTCTTCACACCCAGCCCAACGAAATACGCCCGCGCTCACTGTCCACATCCCGAATCGTGATTCGCACGATGTCGCCGACGTTCAACTGCTGTCCGCGCGGTTCACAGGCGGCCTTTGCTCCAGTGCAATAACCATCATGCACGGCCGCCGCGACTACAACCGCGCTGCCTGCGGGGTTGGGTTGTAAAGGTCTGCCTACTGCTGGGTTGTACCACCTGCCCCCACCCAAATGCACCAACCTCGTCGCCGCATTAGGCACATCGGGCAAAGCACCAGTCAGGGCAATCGGCATCGTGCTGGTCAGCACCCCGCCAAAGCTTTCATAGAAGGGTGTTTTCTTGTTTTTTAACAATCTCTATTTCCCAATTGTATCTTTTTCGCACATCAACAGCCCAATCATCTAGTTCAGCGATGGTTTCCGTTCTTTTTCTCCATGTGCTATAACCTGTATCGTTAACATCTTGGCGTAACCAAGGCATGATGTCACCATGTTTATCTTTCAACCAACGGTACCATTTTGGCGTTAAAAAGGTTGGCTGAATGAAATTAAAAAAGAGACCGACCAATCCACAGCCTAATGAAACATAGGTAAAAAACCACACCCATTTATCAGATATCGGAAATGTATATATAAATGCCCAAACCACCATCATTATTCCCATCGGAATTGAAGCATAATTTATCCCACCAGACTGATAGTTTGGTAAAATATATGTTAATCTACGATAGCCGAGCGTTCCACTAGCACCAAGATAAATTGAATACATCCCAGCACTCAATAATGTCAGAAATATGTATGGGGGAGTTTTCATTGAACTTCTCCACTTAATAAAGGTTGTAAATTTAATAAAGGTTGTAAATTTCTGTCAGCAGGTTTAAATGGCGTAGCTTGAAAAACCCACGGTTGTATTACGTTGCTCCAAAACAATCCGCCTATGACCGCACCTGCTGGAACACAAACAACAGATGCTGAACCACATAGAAGACCGAACGTACCTCCTATATAACCAAACCCCCGCTCCAGCGAGGTCTTCTTGGATGGCTGTGGCCGGTCTCCAGACCGCGCCAGAGCCGGAGGTATCCATAATGGAGAAGGGAACACAGATAAGGGCGGACGTAGGTCAAGTTTGCAAACTTGACCTACACCCAGCCTCGCGAAATACGCCCGCGCTCCGCATCCACGTCCCGAATCGTGATTAGCACGATGTCGCCAACGCTTAACTGTTCCCCGCGCGATTCACAGGCGGCCTTTGCTCCGGTGCAATAACCATCATGCACGGCCGCCGCGACTACAACTGCGCCGCCTGCGGGGTTGGGTTGTAAAGGTCTGCCTAAGGCTGGGTCATACCACCTGCCCCCACCCAAATGCACCAACCCCGTCGCCGCATCGGGCATGTCAGGCAATGCGCCACCAACTGGCTGTGAGGACATATTATGAAAATGTTTGTTCTAGCCCATGCTTATACCGTACTTCTACCACCCACGCCTCTAAATCGTCCCAAATTCTGGTTTTTGCATCCAATTGTTCTTTGCTCATCCCTACAGCATCTTCAAACAATAACGGAATAATTTCACCATGTTCTCGTTTTAATTGCCGAAGCCACGCTGGTGAAAGCCAACTTGGCTGAAGAAACCCACAAGTAAAACCAATAGGTATACATGCCATTGCAACATAAAACCAGTTTGAACCCACTTGTGGATTTTGCCCCAGATAGTAATCATCAATCCCCGCAAACACAAATGCTAAACCAAGAAACGGAAAAACATAATACCAAAATCGTGCCAAACCAAAACCCAATGATGTAGCCGTAGTTTGAAAAAACCATACCTTACTGGAACCAAAACGACCTTTTACCCACATTGCTAAAGGTAAAATTGCAATTATGGACGCACGTAAAATACTGATGATTAACTCTGATTCAATCATGCTTTCTATACCCAGCCCCTTTCTACACCCAGCCTAACGAAATACGCCCCCGCTCACTGTCCACATCCCGAATCGTGATTAGCACGATGTCGCCGACGTTCAACTGCTGCCCGCGTGGAATCTGACTGCGGTGCAGCAGCCCGTCCTGCTTCACGCCAATATCCACAAACGCGCCAAAATCGACCACATTGCGAACCGTGCCGTTCAACTGCATCCCCGTTTGCAAATCAGCCATTGACAACACATCAGTGCGTAACAGCGGCGGCGGCAATTCCGCACGCGGATCGCGGCCGGGACGGACGATTTGCTCCAGAATATCTTGCAGCGTCGGCACGCCGCAACCGAGCGCGGCGGCGAGATCGTGGACGCTGGTTTGCGCCATCATTTCCTTGATGGCGGTCGCTTTCGCGTCCATTGGGTCGTTGATGTTGATGTTGGCTTGGTGCAAAACGGCCGTTGTTACCCCATAACTTTCCGGATGAATCGCACTGCCATCCAGCGGCTGATCGCCATCGCGCACGCGCAGAAAGCCCGCCGCCTGCTGGAACGCCTTCTTACCCAGCCCGCGCACCGCCAACAGCGATTGACGATTGGCAAAACGGTCGTTTTCATCCCGATAGGCCACCATCGCCGCCGCCACCGTCGCCCCGATGCCCGCCACATGGGTCAACAGCGCGGGCGAGGCGGTGTTGACATCCACGCCGACCTGATTAACGGCCGTTTCCACCACCCCCGCCAACGCCGCCGACAACTGCTTCTGGTTCACATCATGCTGATACAACCCGACCCCAATCGCTTTGGGATCGATTTTCACCAACTCCGCCAACGGGTCTTGGATGCGGCGGGCGATGGAGACCGCGCCGCGCAAACTCACATCCATGCCCGGCAACTCCTGCCGCGCCAACGGGCTGGCACTGTAGACGCTCGCCCCCGCCTCGTTGACGATGGTGTATTGCACCGCCTCCATTTTGCGCGTCAACGTCGCCGCCAACTGCTCCGTTTCGCGTGAAGCCGTGCCGTTGCCGATGGCGATCAGCGTCACCCCAAACCGCTCGATGAACTGCGTCAACTGTGCCAACGCGCCGTCCCATCGCTTTTGCGGCGGATGGGGATAGATGGTCGCCGTCGCCAGCACCTTGCCCGTCGCGTCAATGACCGCCGCTTTGCTGCCACTGCGAAAACCGGGATCGATGCCCAGCACGACTTGATCGGCCAGCGGCGGCTGGCTCAACAGCCCGCGCATATTTTTGGCAAAAACGGCGATGGCGTGCGTTTCCGCCTGCTCGCTGAGGTGACGGCGCACGTCGCGCTCGATGGCGGGCAGCAACAGCCGTTTAGCCGCTTCATCAACGGCCGTTTGCAATTCCCCCGCCAAAGGCGACCGCCGATCCGCCCGAAAAGCCGCCTCTATCCCCCGCCGCCAATCCCGCTCGGCAATGTCCACATGCACCCGCAACACCTTCGCCGCCTCGCCGCGATTGACAGCCAACACCTGATACGGTTTCAGCCGATTGACGCGCTGCCCGTACTCATAATAGAGGCGGTACACCTGCTTGGGATCGTCCGCGTTTTTGATTTTTGTGACGCGCAACTCGGCGAATTTCAACGCTTTTTCGCGCACACGCTGGCGCACGGCGGCGTTATCGCTGATCGTTTCGGCCACGATGTCCCGCGCCCCGCTCAGGGCATCGTCCACCGTCGGCACCTCAGCCGTCACAAACGGGCGGGCGATGGTTTTAGCCGATTTCGGGGTAAGGGTCTGCGCCAAAATGTGGTCGGCGAGGGGCTGCAACCCGCGTTCACGCGCTTTGCTGGCGCGGGTCGCCCGCTTGCGCTTGTACGGCTGGTACAAATCTTCGAGCGTGGTCAAGCTGTCGGCGGCGTGCAATGCCCGCGCCAGTGCCGCCGTCAACTGCCCCTGCTCTTTGATGGCGTTCAAAATTGTCTCCCGCCGCGCGTCAATGGCTTGCAAACGGCCGTTTTCGGCCTGAATCTGTCGAATCTGCTCCTCGTCCATCCCCCCCGTCGCCTCTTTGCGATAACGAGCGATGAACGGGAGGGTGTTGCCGTC
Organism: uncultured Ardenticatenaceae bacterium; assembly: GCA_964429835.1. Taxonomy (GTDB): domain Bacteria; phylum Chloroflexota; class Anaerolineae; order Promineifilales; family Promineifilaceae; genus S016-13. The sequence goes on from CAYSDT010000042.1 coordinate 11,606, forward strand.
ATCAAGCAGGGTGATAACGGCCGTTACGTCTTTCTGTTTTAGTTGCAATCTGCTTGCAATGCGTTTTGAATGGGTCATGGGGAAATGATGGGGTAAACGGCCGTTTTTGGCAACTGTTCAACAATCGTAATCGTGATCGTTTGTCGTGATCGTGATCGAAAAAAGACGATCACGATCACGAATGACGATTACGATCACGAAAAATGGCCGTAAACGGCCGTTTTTGGCAAGTACAAGTAGCGGGGGAAACCACTTTCCCGCCCCGCTCCAGATTGGTTCATTCTGGCAGAA
>CAYSDT010000043.1:0-1630 GCA_964429835.1 uncultured Ardenticatenaceae bacterium
ACAAAGATGGCAAAAGTAAAATTGGAATACGGCCGTTATTATCATATCTATAATCGCGGCAATAACCGTGAAAATTTGTTTCACGGCCCGCGTCATTATCGCTATTTTTTGCAGTTATATGCTAAATATATTCCGCCTGTAGCTGACACGTTTGCGTACTGTTTGCTGCCCAATCATTTCCATTTTGGGTTGCGAACGCGCACGGAAGAGGAACAGGAGGTGTTTTTTGACCGTAACCGTGATTTAGAGAGTGAACTACTCTTCAAATTGCGCCATCCCAGCCGCGCGTTTAACAACTTTTTCATCGCCTACGCCCGCAGTTTTAACAACGAGACGAAACGTACTGGCGCATTATTTGAATCCCCGTTTGAACGTACACTCGTTGACAACCAACAGTATTTGTTGAGGCTGATCACCTATATTCACCATAATCCGCAAACGCACGGCTTCGTAAACGATTTCCGCGACTGGCCGTGGACATCTTACGGGGCGATGTTGTCAAGCGGCGCGACAAAAATTGACCGGGATGAGGTGCTGGATTGGTTTAACGGCCGTTCACATTTCACAGATGCCCACGCAACTGAGCAAGACGAGAAAACCATCGCCCCCTTGCTAATGGAAGATTGGTTCTAGCACAAACCAGCGACGACTGGTTCACTTTCGTAGAAATGAACCAGTCTGGAGCGGCAGGCAACACAATCCCCCGCTCCAGAGTGGTTCACTCCTACGGCTACGCCTTCGAGAGTGAACCACTCTTCGCTACGTTCATCGCTGGAATGGGGTAAAATTTACGCACTATGCCAAACTTTATTTCTGAAGACGATATTGAACAAGGGTTGCTCACCCTTTTACACGACGCATACGGCTACGAACTGCTCAACTGCTTCACCAGAACCCCCGACGATCTCAACGATGGCAGCGGGCGGGCAGATAAGCGTAACGTCATCTTTCCCGCACGGTTGCACGCCGCCGCCCGTCGGCTGAACCCGACTATCCCCGAAATCACATTGACCGCCGCTTTAACGGAAGTCACCCGCAACCGCCGCGTTCTGTCGCTCATCGCCGCCAATCAGGAACTGGATGGGCTTATCCGCGATGGCATCCCTGTTGAATATGATAATGCGGACGGACGAAAGGAAAACGGCCGTTTGCGCCTCATCGACTTCGACAATCCCGCCAACAACGATTTTCTCGCTGTCAGTCAGCTATGGGTTAAAGGCACAATCAGCTATTTGCGCCCCGATGTGCTGCTGTACATCAACGGGATGCCGCTCGTTTTCATCGAACTGAAAAACGGTAAAAACAAGCTCAGAAACGCTTACGACAATAATCTCACCCGCTACCGTGAGCAAATTCCACAACTGTTTCATTTAACGGCCGTTAGTATCCTCTCCAATGGATTGGAAAGCAGAATCGGCAGCGTCACCGCTGGCTGGGAACATTTCTTCAACTGGCTGCGCGTCGATGACGAAAATGAAAAGATCAACCGCCAAGAAATCTACAACGCTGGAACCAGTCTGGAACGCATCGTTCACGGCCTCCTTCGTCCCGCCACTTTGCTCGACTATATCGAAAACTTCACCCTTTTCTACAACGACAACCAGAAAATCATCGCCCAAAATCACCAATT
>CAYSDT010000043.1:1730-11854 GCA_964429835.1 uncultured Ardenticatenaceae bacterium
TGGCATACGCAAGGCTCAGGCAAGAGCTTTTCGATGATATTTTACGCCCGCAAAATCTGGCGCAAGATGGCTGGCAATTTCACTTTTGTCGTCATCACCGACCGCACAGATTTAGATGGTCAAATTTATCGTAATTTCCTCAACACCAAGACGGTAGGTAAATCTGATGCCGCCCGCCCCAAAAATAGCGCGGAAATGCGTGCTTTTCTCAGCCAAAACAAACACATCATCTTCACCCTTATCCATAAATTTCGCTACGATAAGGGCAAGGCGTACCCCATCCTTTCGACACGCGACGACATCATCGTTATTGTCGATGAGGCGCACCGCACCCAATACAAAAGTTTGGCCGAAAACATGCGGGCGGGCTTGCCCAACGCCCAATATCTGGCGTTCACTGGCACGCCGCTGTTGGGCAAAGATCGCAAAACCAACGCTTGGTTCGGCGATTATGTCAGTGAATATAACTTCACCCAATCTATGGATGACGGGGCGACTGTGCCGCTGTTCTACGAAAAGCGCGTGCCAGAAGTTCTCATCCAAAACGACGACCTCAGCGATGAGTTCTACGACATTCTGGAAGATGAAAATCTGGATGATGTGCAACAGGCGAAGCTGGAAAAGAAGTTCGCCCGCGAAACGGAGGTTATTATTCGGGATGATCGGCTCGAAGCCATCGCCAAAGATGTGGCCGCCCACTTTCCCCGTCGCGGCTATTTGGGGAAAGGGCTGTTTGTCTGCGTGGACAAATTTACGGCCGTTAAAATGGTTGATAAGGTGCAATACCATTGGAAACAGGAGATTAAACGGCTGCGTGGGGAGATAAAAACGGCCGTTGGTCTCAGAAAAGCGTCCTTGCAAGCAACATTGACCTTCATGCGCTCCACCAAGATGGCCGTTGTCATCAGCAAAGACGCGGGCGAAGAGGAAAAATTCGCGGCCAAAGGGCTAAACATCACCCCCCATCGCACCCGCTTGAATACCGTTGACGAGCAGGGGCATGATGTCGAATACCAGTTCAAAGACCCCGATGACCCCCTGCGTCTCGTTTTCGTCTGCGCCATGTGGCTGACGGGCTTCGACGCGCCCACGCTCTCCACCCTTTACATTGACAAGCCGATGAAAGGGCATACGCTGATGCAAACCATCGCCCGCGCCAATCGCGTCACCCCCCATCTCATCAACGATGTGCCGAAAGCAAACGGCGAAATCATCGACTATTACAACGTCTTCCGCAACATGAAAAAGGCATTAGCCGCCTACGCCGTCGGCTCCGAAGGGCAAGAAGTCATGCCCGTTCAGGAAAAATCAGCCCTCTTCACCTTGCTGGATGATGCCCTTGCTGAAGGAATCGCTTTTTGCCAAAGCAAAGGTATCGATCTGGAAAGCCTCGACAAGTCGGGTGAGGTGTTCAAGAATCTGTCCCAATTCAAAGAGTACGCCGACATTTTGCTGACGAAAGATGAGTGGCGCAAAGCGTTCAACGTCTACGAAAACACCATCTCGGCCTTATACGAAGCGTGCAAGCCAGAAATTATGCAAAAGAAGCAGTGGCGGCCACTCGTTCCCATCTTCCAATATCTGCGCGGCGTTATTGAAGCACTTGTCAATCGCCAAAACATCGACAGCATCAGCTTACGCATCGCCGCCCTGCTTGATGAAAGCGTGGTCGCCGCTGATGACGCGCTCCAGATGAGGGAACCTGCGCCGCAATACCAAATCACGCAGTCGGGCAAGGTGTGGGATTTGCGCCATGTGGATATAGAAAAGCTCAAAGAGGAGTTCAAAGCGCAGCCGTATAAGCATATTGAAATTGCCGATCTTCGCGCTTTCATCGAAGATAAGCTGGAAAAAATGTTGCAAGAAAACGGCAGCCGTGCCGATTTTGCCCAACGCCTGCAAGAGATCGTGAATCGTTACAATGCGGGCGGCATGGCGACGGAAAATTATTATGAGGAGTTGATCAACTTCGGCCATGATTTAACGGATGAGGAGGAGCGGCACATCCGCATGGGGCTGTCGGAGGCGGAGTTGCGGTTGTTCGACTTGATTAAAAAAGAGAAGATGACGAAGGGGGAGGAAACGGCCGTTAAAAATGCGGCTAAAGCTCTACTCAAACGTCTGCAAGAGGAAAAACCAGCGGTCATCGTGCAAGATTGGTATCGGGATGTGTCCAGTCAGGGGCGGGTGCGCGAGGCGGTGGAAACGGTGTTGGATGACATGCTTCCAGAGAAAAGTTTTGAAACGGCCGTTTTTAAGGCGACGTGCAAGCGAGTCTATACCAACATTTACGAGCGGGCGTATCAGGGGCTGCCGTTGGCGGTGTAGGGTGGGGGAAACGGCCGTTTTTCCCACCACCACAAAAAAAGCCCTGTCCAGAACCATCTGAACAGGGCTTTTCCACATTAACTATATATCATAGATATACATCACATGATGGGGCGCTTATGGAGTAGCATATTCCATCACGGGGTAGCCAGCTTCCGTCCAGCCGCCAAAGCCACCTTTCAAACTATGCACATTGGTATACCCATTGGCATACAGCATCGTCATGGCGATGGTGGAGCGGTGACCGCTGCCACAGTACACAACGATGGGTGCGTCCAAATCAGCAGGCCACATCTCTTCACTGGCGACGAAATCTTCCAATGGGATGTTCATCCAACGGTCGGCATCATGTTCGATAATGCCTTTTTCAGCCAATTCTGATGATTGGCGTACGTCAATCAAAATTAACTCGTCGTTTGCTTCTTGTTCCAAGAGTAAATTCTCGGCGGTGATGACACCGAACCCTTCGGGAACGCCAGCTAACAACTCTTGTGCGGCCGCTACCACATCATCGGCAACTTCGACCGCATTTAATTCAACAGCTTCGGGAGCCATACCAGCGGAGATGGGGAAGCCCGCATCCACCCAACCAGCGTAACTGCCGCCTTTCAACCCTTTTACATCTTCCCAGCCCATGCCTTCCAGCATGGTGAGGGCGATGGTGCAACGCCAACCAGAACCACAGTAGCTGACGATTGGGGTGTCAAAACTGGGCAGGTAAGCGGTGCTATCAGCCAATTCAAAGAGCGGGATATTGGTCGCGTTTTCGATCCAGCCATTATTTGTTAATTCATCGGGGTTGCGAACGTCAAGGATGAATACGTCATTGCCGCCAGCCGTCATGCCGTACAGCACGTCGGGGCTGATGGTGTTGTATGCTTCCATGTCGTCGAGGAAGATTTGGAAGCCGTCATTCAAAAGAGACAGTTCTGCTGGCGCATCAACAACTGGATTCCCAGCTTCTGCCCAGCCGCCAAAGCCACCTTTCAAACTATGCACATTTGTATACCCATTGGCATACAGCATCGTCATGGCGATGGTGGAGCGGTGACCGCTGCCACAGTACACAACGATGGGTGCGTCCAAATCAGCAGGCCACATCTCTTCACTGGCGACGAAATCTTCCAATGGGATGTTCATCCAACGGTCGGCATCATGTTCGATAATGCCTTTTTCAGCCAATTCTGATGATTGGCGTACGTCAATCAAAATTAACTCGTCGTTTGCTTCTTGTTCCAAGAGTAAATTCTCGGCGGTGATGACACCGAACCCTTCGGGAACGCCAGCTAACAACTCTTGTGCGGCCGCTACCACATCATCGGCAACTTCGACCGCATTTAATTCAACAGCTTCGGGAGCCATACCAGCGGAGATGGGGAAGCCCGCATCCACCCAACCAGCGTAACTGCCGCCTTTCAACCCTTTTACATCTTCCCAGCCCATGCCTTCCAGCATGGTGAGGGCGATGGTGCAACGCCAACCAGAACCACAGTAGCTGACGATTGGGGTGTCAAAACTGGGCAGGTAAGCGGTGCTATCAGCCAATTCAAAGAGCGGGATATTGGTCGCGTTTTCGATCCAGCCATTATTTGTTAATTCATCGGGGTTGCGAACGTCAAGGATGAATACGTCATTGCCGCCAGCCGTCATGCCGTACAGCACGTCGGGGCTGATGGTGTTGTATGCTTCCATATCGTCGAGGAAGATTTGGAAGCCGTCATTCAAAACGGCCGTTTCCATCATTTCCCCTTCCATTTCTTCTGCTTCTACTGCGCCAGCAACGGGATATCCTTCCCCAGCCCAACCACCAAAACCACCTTTCAAACTGCGAACATCGGTGTAATCATACCCCCACAAAATGCTCATAGCAATGGTGGAGCGGTGTCCGCTGCCACAATAGGTGACGATGGGGGTGTCTAAATCGGCAGGCCATTGGTCTGCATTGGCGATGAACTCTTCTAATGGAATAAAGAGGATATTTTCTGCGTCCACATGCCCGTTTTCTTCCACTTCTTCGGCACGACGCACATCAATCACGATGAGATCGGCATTTTCTGCCAACTCTGCATCTAATGCTTCGGCGGTGATGACACCGTAGTCATCGGGGACGGCACTAAGCATCTCTTGCATCTCGGCAACGATGGCTGCGTCTGGTTCAAATGCGTTTAGGGCGACGAGTTCGTCTGGTGTGCCTGCGGAGATCGGGTATCCTGCCTCCACCCAACCAGCGTAACTGCCACCTTTCAAACCCAATACATCATCCCATCCCATTGCTTCTAAAGCCGTTAAGGCGATGGTGCAACGCCAACCAGAGCCACAATAGGTTACGATGGTTGTGTCTTCACTCGGCAGATATTCGGTGCTGTTTGCCAAATCACGCAGGGGAATGTTGATTGCACCTTCGATCCAGCCGTGTTCTACCAACTCAGATGGGGAGCGCACGTCAAGGACGTACACATCGTTGCCGCCAGCGGCTGTTAATCCATATAACATTTCGGGGGCGATGGTGTTATACCCTTCCATATCATCAAGGAAGACTGTGTATGCGCCATCCAGATCGGCCTCTTCCATGATTGGTTCTGCGGTCGGTTCTTCAACCACCTCTTCAACGGCCGTTTCTACAGCATCAGCCACTTCTTCCACCGCGTCTTCTACGACGGGAGCAACTTCTTCAATAACAGTGGCAACATCATCTGTGCCGCCACAAGCGACTAATAATAGTCCCAAAACCAATAATATACTTACCAACAATGTTCTGCTTTTCATCATTCTTCTCCTTTGCTTTTAGAAAGCGGACAGTTTGTTTTTTGCTCGTCACAGCGATAAACTTACGCTTGTTTGTGAATTACTTCACTATCAGTATAACTGGTAGCGTAGGTAAATCAATAGATTTGCATGGTTTTACTTATAGGTCTTGCCTTTGTGTTACAATAAGCAATGCCAATTGATTGATTGAGTTATCCTATTGAATTCCCAATAGCTTTTAGGTAGACTGATATGAGGCAATTGATAAACTGGAGAAAAAATGTTAGATACTCATCAACTCAACGTATTTTTAACCGCAGCGGAAACGCTGAACTTCACGCAGGCGGCCGCCCGCCTGCATATGACCCAGCCCAGCGTCAGCCAGCACATCCAATCGTTAGAAAATCATTTTGAGCAGTCGTTGTTTATTAGAAACGGCCGTTCTATCCAATTAACCGCCGCCGGCATCGCCTTGCAGCCGTTAGCGCGTGACATTGTTGGCCGCTCCGTTCATATTGAAGAGATGATGAAATCGCTGGAAGGCATCGTACATGGCAATTTACTGGTCGGCTGCTCGACTACGCCGGGCAAATATCTGTTGCCGCCGCTGTTGGCAAAATTTCACCGCCTTCATCCCGAAGTGCGGGTGGCGTGTCACGTTTCATCGCAAACACGGGCGTTACGGAATGTGTGCAATGGCGACGCGCATTTGGCGTTGGTCAGCAAGCCAGAACTTGCCCCCAAAGATATTGAATTGAAGAAATTCGCCGTCGATGATGTCAAACTCATCGCCCCGTTAGACCACCCGTGGGCGCAACGGGAAACGATTGAACCTGCTGAGTTGTACGATGCAGATTTTATTTTGCGTGAAGAGGAGTCGGGGACAAAAACGGCCGTTAATGACGGCCTCGCCGACATCGGCATTGAAGCGGATCGGCTGAACACGCTGTTGATTTTGGGCAATTCCGAAGCGATAGCGATGGCGGTTGAAGAAGGGCTGGGCGTTGGCTTCGTCTCTGGTCTCGTCGTCACCAAGCTGGTGCGCGACCGTGTTGCTCCCATCACCGTGCGCGGGCTGGACGTTCAACGCGATATTTATATCGCTCGTCACCATCGCCGCCCCGCCACCGCCGCCCAAATCGCATTTTGGGACTTTATTAATGATGAATAATGAACAATTAATAATTAACAATGAAGTGGGCATGTAACCCTTCATTCACAATTAAAAATTCATTATTCATTATTCACTATTAGGAAGGTTGTTATGAAAAAATTATTGTTACTTTTGATGGCTTTGTTGATAACGGCCGTTTTTACCTCATTTCAAACCGTCACCGCCGCCCCGCCGCCCATTGGGAAGGCAGCCCGCACGCCAACGCTTACGAAAACGAAGCGTTCCAAGAAGAGTGGCAAAGTCAAGGCGAACCGACTGAATGTTTGGCGTGTCACACCACCAATTACGACCCCGCCACAGGTGAATATGAGACCGAAGGGGTGAGTTGCGAATCGTGTCACGGCGAAGTGACGGGACAGCATCCACCGATGCCCGTCCCGATCTTGGCCGACAGCGAATACTGTGGCTCGTGCCACACGACCACCCTAAGCGAATGGCATCGTTCCGCCCACGCCGCCGAAGATATTGGCTGTATGGATTGCCACGACCCGCATAATCAGGGTGAATTATTTGAGACGACCGACGAATTATGCCTCAACTGCCATAACGAAGATGAGCGGGCAGAGGCGTATTTGGAAGATTTACACGTCGAAAACGGAGTTGGTTGCATGGATTGCCATTCCGTCGTCATCCCGCCAGACCCGCTGCCCGATGATGGCATTGTGCCGACAGGCCACGCTTTCAGTATCAGCGCAGCCACCTGCGTGGCGTGTCACACCGCTATTTTGCACGCTGGCGAACCGCTGCCCGATTACGCAGAAGGGGCGACGGTCGTGCATGGCGAAACCATCACCCCCACAGTGGTGATGGCTTCTGCTGAACCCAACGCCCTCTCCCCTGAACAAGAAATTCAAGCGTTAGAAACCCGCATCGCCAGCAACAACATCACCCTCGTTTTTCAAGGGGCGATTGTCGGCTTGGTGCTGGGCGGCTCAACGGCATGGATTATTTCGCAAAATATCCGCGCCAGACGGCGTAAAGAGGAAGAGTGACAAGTGAGCAAGTTGCAAGTGGGCAAGTTACAAGCAGCACTTACCTACTTGCAACCTGCGGACTTGCTCGCTTGCAACTCAGAAGGTAAACATGAGCGACAAAGACACTGACAAAAACACAGCATTACTCAGCCGCCGCGATCTGTTGACGATTGGCGGGGCGACGGGCGCGGCCGTTTTACTCTCGTATCTCGTTGCCGGGCCGCTGTCGGCGGACGGCGTGGCTGGATTAAGCCGTGACGGTCACGGCGGTAGCGATGGCGAACACGAATGGCATATGGGCATCAATTTGGAGGAGTGTATCGGCTGTCAATACTGCCTGTACGCTTGCCAAGCGACCAACGATGTGCCAAACGACGACATGCGCTGGAACGTCGGTTTTCCCGAACGCACCATCGGCGGCACGGACTTTTATATGACACGGCCGTGTTTGCATTGTGAAGACGCGCCGTGCGTGAAAGTTTGTCCCGTGGGGGCAACATGGGTGCGCGAAGATGGCATCGTGGAGATGGATTACGACCGCTGCATCGGCTGTCGCTATTGCGAAGTGGCCTGTCCATACGATGTGCGCCGCTTTAATTGGAGCAATATGGACGAGGATGAGGTCAACCCGTATGTGCCGACGTGGGGCGTGCCAGAAATTGAAAAGCGGGCGCGTGGTGTGGTTGAAAAATGCACATTCTGCGCCCATCGCATTGATCGTGGCTTGGCTCATGGGCTAACGCCCGGTGTTGATCCGCAGGCAACGCCAGCGTGCGTCAACGCTTGTCCCGTCGGGGCGCGTGTCTTTGGCGATATTCATGATGAGGAAAGCCCCATCTCTCTATTTTTAGCGGAGCATGATACGTTCCGCTTGCGTGAAGATTTCGGCACGAAGCCGAAAGTGCATTATGTGCGGGCGACAAAGTAACAAGTAGCAAGTAGCAAGTAGCCTTGCACGTAAACTGCCCTCTATCTCTATACTCTATCTGGAGTTATTATGAGTACAATGACAGCAACAAAACCAACAAAAACGGCCGTTTCTGCATGGCGTTTATGGATGGCATTCCTGCTCCTTCTGATTGGCATCGGCTTAGTCGCCGCCTTTCGTGTGCTGTATTACGGGCTGGAAGTGACCAATTTGAGCGACCAAGTGCCGTGGGGATTATGGATCACCCATGATTTATCAGCCATCGCGTTAGGCGCAGGCGCGTTTACCTTTTCAGCCTTCGTCTACGTTTTTCGCGTCGAACGGTTTCGCCCCGTCGCCCGCATGGCCGTCTTTCTCGGCTTCATCGGCTACACATCGGCCATGATCGCCCTTGCGCTGGACATCGGTCGCCCCGACCGCTTTTGGCATCCAATTATTTACTGGAACGTTCACTCTGTTCTGTGGGAAATTACGATTTGCGTCTTCCTCTACTCGACTGTATTGATCATCGAATTCATCCCCATGGTTTTGGAGACGGATTATTTCAAGTACAAACCACGCGCACGGGCGTTCGGTCATATGCTGCACAAATTAACGCCCGTGATGGCCGTCGTCGGTATGGCGTTGTCCATGTTGCACCAATCTTCATTGGGCGCGACGTATGGCGTGCTGTCGGGGCGGGCAATTTGGTTCAAACCATCCATGCCCGTCATGTTCATTTTGTCAGCGATTGCAGGCGGCGTGGCTGGCACATTGCTGATCACGATGATCGTCAGCCAACTGTATAACCGTCAAATATGCGACAAATATCTGCGCCGCGATGTGGCACGATTGGCCGCCGCCGCGCTGTCGCTCTATCTGTATATCAAAATCTGGGATTGGGCGGCGACATCATATTACACCCACGCGCCGGGCGTGACGGAGGCGATGTTGCGCTTGCAAGCGACCACACCGTACTCGCGTTCGTTCTGGTTTGTGGAGATTTTCTTGGGCGGGATTGTGCCGCTGGTGATTTTGTTGAATCGGCCGTTTCGTAGAAAAACGTGGCTGTTGATGCAGCAATTCCAATTCTGAGATTAAAAAATGAAACAAGTATCTCATATCTTATTAAAGCATCTCTCAAATAATTGGTAGAACAGAATTAGAAATATTTTGGGTTAGGTTTTTACCAAAATATAGTTGCCCTTTCATCAATTATCACGAGATTTCAACCGTAAGACACGCGAATATACCATCAAGTCATTTCTTGATAAATAGTGGTGTCTCATATAATTCCTGCTGGTTCTCATCTCTTTTCTTTTGCCCCAGCGGGGCTAAATCTCCATCTCCAACCCTTTTACCATAAAGTCTAACAGCGCATCCCAATTTCTAAATGGGATATAGCGTGTTAATGCCTGCATATCATTGAAGAATGTGTCCCGCCGCCCTAACTCTTGTCGTAATTGACGGTATCGCTGGTTGGTAATATCTTGAACAGTATGTATCAGGAAGGCTAGGATATTGAGCGTTAGAAAAGTATTTGCCAGATGCTTACTTCCATGTCCAAAATTATGCTTGGCATGATATCCTTTCGTCGTCAACACGTTATTGTTTTCGTTTTCACTTTTCCATCGAATTCGACCTGTTTTTGCAATACCCGCCACACAATTTACATCTACAGCATGATTTGTTACCCAACTGTTCTTGTAAATCCGCTCCTCTGTATCTTCATGGACTATACTCAGTTCAACCCAATTGACCCGTATCCCATCATCTGCCCGTATCGGCACTCCTGTCGCAAATCGATACGTCCATATCTCCCCATGACGACCATTCCATTTACGAATACTCTTCGTCTCCAGTTTGCCTCCTTTTTCCATCCCATCAATCCACTCATATACTGTTTTGTGCGAGGTTGGTTTACAGACAAAAATGAAAAACTGCTTGTATGTATCGTTGATTAGTTTACATAAAGGGTGCTTGCTGTACAGGTCAT
>CAYSDT010000044.1:0-4519 GCA_964429835.1 uncultured Ardenticatenaceae bacterium
ATAAAAATCATAGTTTTTCTATCAGCATTCAACTATATTCGCGTTTTAGAAGTGAATGAATCGGGGATGCTTTTCGTTGGTTGTTTGTTATGCGTAGATTGGGGATAATCAGGGCGGCTGAATAAATGAATAATGAATAATGAATTGTTAAGTATTAACGGTTCGTTATTTTCAACTATCTAATGGAAGAAAGAGTACAAAAAATAATGGCACGAGCGGGCATTGGCTCACGGCGTAAATGTGAAGAGATGATCTCGGCTGGAAAAGTGAAGATAAACGGCAACGTCGCCAAATTAGGCAACAAAGCGGACGGTAACAAGGACAAAATTGAGGTAAACGGCCGTTCTTTAACCGTCAAGCACCAACAACCGATTTACATCGCCTTGTACAAACCAAGAGGCATCATCTCTTCGTTGGAGGATGAGTTGGGCGCGGGGCGGCGCACCGTGCGCGATTTGGTTTCTGATGTTAAAGGACATCTCTACCCCGTCGGGCGACTGGACAAGCAGAGCATGGGCTTAATGCTGATGACCAACGACGGCGATTTGGCGCACAAGCTGACCCATCCCCGCTACGGACACAGCAAAACGTACCGCGTCACCATCGAAGGCGACCTCAGCCGCGATGCGCTGATGCAGTGGCGCAGGGGGATTTGGTACGATGGCAAAAAGACCATCCCCGCCGACGTGGAGGTTTTGGAACGGGGGAAGGATTTCACCTTGCTGGAAATTGTCATGCGCGAAGGGCGCAAGCGGCAAATTCGACGGGTCGCCGCCCAGTTGGATTATGCGGTAATCAAGTTGGTACGAATGAAAATCGGCCCCATCGAGTTAGGCAATCTACGGCCGGGACAGTGGCGGCATTTGCAAGGCTGGGAGATCAATTCCTTGCGTCAAATTTCGCGCAGCAAACCCAAAACAAAACGGCCGTATTCGCAAGGTCAAAAGAAAAAAAAGCGGTCAGGGCCGCCGCAAGTAAAACGGGAAGATCGTAAAAAAGGGGGGAATGATGGTGGAAAACAGTAAGCAAATCGACACCATCGCCATTGACGGGCCGGCTGCGTCGGGAAAAACGACGATTGGGCAACTGTTGGCGACCAAATTAGACTACAAAATGCTCGACACGGGCTTCATGTATCGGGCGGCGACATTGGCGGCGTTGGATGCGGGCATAGATATTGAGGATGAAACGGCCGTTACCCATCTTGCCCGCGAAATTAAATTAGATGTACGGGATGGGGCTGGGCATGAAGACGGCCGTTTATACAGTGCATTATTAAACGGCCGTGATGTGACGTGGCAATTGCGCGACCCCGCCGTCGCTCGTAACGTCTCCGCCGTGTCCAGCTATTTGGGCGTGCGGCAAGCGTTGGTCGAAAAACAACGCCGTTTCGGCGAAAATGGCGGGGTGGTGATGGTTGGCCGCGACATCGGTACTGTCGTTTTCCCCGACGCACGACTAAAATTGTACATCACCGCCACCGCCGAAGAACGCGCCCGTCGCCGCGCCCTCGACAATCAGGCACAGGGGCATGATTCCAATTTCGAGGCGATTTTAGCCGACATCAAACGACGTGATGCGTTCGACAGTCAACGCAAACACTCCCCCCTCCTCCCCGCCGACGATGCCGTCACCATCGACAGCAGCAACCTCACCCCCGACGAAATCATCACCCAAATCATGGGGCTATTAAATAATTGATCCGCAGATTACGCAGATTTTCGCAGATTTTTTTAGCAACCCCGTTGCCAATCTGCGAGAATCTGCGTAATCTGCGGATAGTTTTTATCTATGGAAATGATGGATTCTAGCCGTTCACGTACTTTGCTTTGGATTGGATTATTGGCGGGAATAACGGCCGTTTTCGGTGGCATTATTCTCGCATTTGGTGGCGTGTTGGCGGGAGTTGCTCTCGTTATCGCGGGCATCGCTACGCTCGTCGTTTTGCGCGACATCGAAGTCGGCTTTTGGGGTGTGATCGGTGTCATCTGCCTGCTCCCCTTCGCCACCCTCCCCTTTGATATTGGGCTGACCCCCACCTTTTTAGATTTGGCACAAGCGGCCGTTGTCGGCGTGTGGGCGTTGGGCATCATCACGGGCAAGCAACGGACGGTGGTGGTTACGCCGATTACCATTCCACTGTTGATTTTTATGATAACGGCCGTTTTCTCCTTCATTTTCGGCCTCAACAACGGCCCCCTCACCCCCACTTTATTGCGTAAATTCGCCGAACTCATCCTCAGCATTTTCTTCGTGCTGGTCGTCATTGATTACGCTACAGGGGGGAATGGGACACTGATTTCACAGATGGACACTGATAAAAAGCAGAAAATCGCTAAAAAAAATCAGTGTTCATCAGCGCAATCAGTGTCCAATCAATCTTTTCATTGGTATCGGCTGAACCGATTGGTGAAAGCGGTTTTAATCGCAGGCGCGGCGGGTTCATTTTTGGCGATTGGGTTATGGCTGTTGCCTGACCAAACGGCCAACGATGCGCTTAATCTGCTGACCCGCATCGGCTACCCCGGCGGCTGGATCATCCGCTACATCGAAGAAAATCCAGGATTAGCGGAGCGGGCGATAGGAACGGCCGTTGATCCCAATGTTCTCGGCGGCCTTCTCTTGATGATCGGTTCATTATCGGGGGCGCAATTGGTGGCAAAACGGCCGTTGTTTCCCAAATGGGCAACATGGAGCATTTTTGGCCTCATCATCGTCGCCCTCATCCTCACCTTTTCACGCGGCGCGATGCTCGGCCTCATCGCCGGACTCGGCTTCATCGCCGTCATGCGCTACCGCCGCCTCATCCCCTACATGGCCGTCGGCGGTCTGCTGATGCTTTTCCTGCCCTTCATGCAGGATTACGTCGCCCGCTTCACCGCTGGCTTTCTCAACCAAGACCTCGCCACCCAAATGCGCTGGGGCGAATACAAAGACGCGCTCACCCTGATTGGCCGCTACCCGATTTTCGGCGTGGGCTTCGCTGGCACGCCCGACATCGACATCTATCTGGCGGTTGCCAACGTCTATCTCACCATTGCGGGGGCGATGGGATTAGTCGGATTGCTGGCATTTATGGCCGTTATCGTCACCGTGTTCGGCTACGCTTTCAACAATCGGCACTACTTCAAGCGGGATGGAAACGAGCAAGCGGATGCGGTCTGGTTGGGCTTGCACGCCGCTCTCGTCGGTGGATTGGCGGCTGGTGTTTTCGACCATTACCTCTTCAATCTGGAATTTCAGCACGCAGTCGCTGTTTTCTGGCTTTTTGTCGGGCTGGCGGTTAGTGCAACGCGATTGGGGGAGCAAAAATAATAAAAGTCATCCCTGTTTTATGGTAGAATACAGAAACGCTGAATTTAGCAGATATATAATGAGGTAAAATGATGACTGGAATTACAGTTGCTTTTGCAGATGAAACCGTACTCAAACTTAATGATTTAGCCAAGCACCTTCGCATTACCCCCGAAGAATTGATCCGTACCAATGTGGAAGATATGCTGGCTTCTGTCAATGAGGAAACTTTCGACGATATCGCTGATTATGTTTTAGATAAAAACAGGGTTCTATACGAACGATTGGCAGTATAATGCGCTACCTAACCTTAAATAATGTGCGTAAACTCCATGATCGTGTATTAACACAATCTGGAGGCTCTACAGGAATTCGTGATATTGGCGGATTAGAATCTGCTTTAGGGCAACCACGAATGACGTTTGGTAATATCGAACTATATCCAACAATTGCTGAAAAAGCGGCCTCTTTAGGTTTCTCCATCATTCAAAATCATCCATTTGTAGATGGCAACAAACGAACTGGACACGCCGCAATGGAAATCTTTTTGGTATCTAACGGCTTTGAAATAACCAAATCAGTAGATGAACAAGAATCTGTTATTTTACAAGTTGCATCTGGTCAACTTGACCGCAATGCGTTCACGGATTGGCTTCAAAAATCTATTACAAGGCGAAAGTAGACAAAACGGCCGTTTTCAAGCTCGAATTCCAGTCAATGCGTTTCTCCCCATCTGCTCCTGTCATCATCTCTATCTATGCGTCGCTTGTCTTGTGAAAAACGGCCGTTTTCCTCCCTCCGTTAATAATTAAAAATTCTCAATTCATTATTCATTACCCCTCCCCCATGCCCAATCCCGCTAATCCGTGTAAAATCTGCCCCATTGAAATAGAGCAAAATACAGGGATGATCGGCATATGCTTGACACACTAATCGAAGAAAGAACAGAGACAGAAGAAGTATTTGAGCCGTTGTACAACGTCATCATTCACAATGATGATGTTACCCCCTTTGATTTTGTCATCCTCATTTTGCAAAAGATATTCGGCCGCGATACGCAGCAGGCAGAGCAGATTACGATGGTGGCGCACATGAGCGGCATCGCCTACGTCGTCACTTTGCCCCAAAGCGAAGCGCAGCAATTGATTGGCAAAGCGCACTTTGCCTCTTCTTTAGAGGGGTTTCCCCTCGTATTTACCATTGAACCGGATTAACAATTAACAAT
>CAYSDT010000044.1:4619-8596 GCA_964429835.1 uncultured Ardenticatenaceae bacterium
AATTAACAATTAACGATTGGGAATTGGGAATTAGGAATCAACATTTATCACAGGAGTTAAACAGAACAAAATGGATATGAATTTAACAGGTTGCGGCCCTAAAGGTCGTGCCATCATCGAACGCGATCACGCTTGTCTTTCCCCATCGTATGCCCGCGAATATCCGCTGGTCGTTGACCACGCGCAAGGGTCAGAATTATGGGACGTAGACGGCCGTCGGTACATTGATTTCATGGCTGGTGTGGCCGTGATGAACGTCGGCCATCGCCACCCGTATGTTGTTGAAAAGGTGAAAGAAACGGTTGATAAATTCTGGCACATCTGCCTAGCCGATTTTTACTACCCGCAAGCGGTTGAAGCCGCCGAAAAACTGCAATCCATCGCCCCAATGGGTGATTCCCGTGTTTATTTCGGTAATTCTGGCACAGAAGCGGTTGAAGCGGCGATTAAGTTGGCGATGTTCAAGACGGGTCGCTCTAAATTCATCGGCTTTATGGGCGCGTTTCATGGACGCACGCTCGGCGCATTGTCATTTACCGCCAGCAAAACGGTGCAACGTCGCAGCTACCAATCGGGCGTAAAAGTGTACCATGTGCCGTACCCGAACGAATACCGTCGCATGTTAGCCCCCAATTGGGAGGGCGAAGGATGTGGCGATACGGTTCTCGATTATTTGAAAGATCAACTGTTCCGCACGATGGTTTCACCTGATGAAATTGCTGGTATTTTGATTGAACCCATTCAGGGTGAAGGCGGCTACGTCATTCCCCCAGCAGGTTTCCTGACTGGATTACGCCAAATTTGTGACGAAAACGGCATCATGTTGATGGTCGATGAAATTCAGAGTGGCGCGGGGCGCACGGGTAAATGGTGGGCGATTGAGCATGAAAATGTAGAGCCTGATATTTTGTGCTTTGCCAAAGGCATCGGCAGCGGTATGCCGATTGGCGGCATCATCGCCCGTAAAGAACATATGGTGTGGGGACCGGGATCGCATGGAAGCACTTATGGCGGTAACCCAGTGGCGGTCATCTCAGCATTGGCAACGATGGAAGTGATTGAAAATGAAGGGTTGCTGGCACAATCGGCGGAAACTGGTGATTATATTTTGAGCAGACTGCGTGCTATGCAAGAAAACCATCCGTCAATGGGTGATGTGCGTGGTCGTGGCTTGATGATTGGTGTTGAATTCATCAAAGATCACAAGACAAAAGAGCGCGATATTGAATTGCGTGATGCGTTGTTCCAACGTACATTCGAGAAAGGGTTGCTGATGATTCCTTGTGGCAGTAATTCCATTCGGATGACCCCGCCGCTCAACATTCCGCGTAATTTGGTGGATGATGGCTTGGCGATTTTTGAAGAAGCGTTGACGGAATTGGAAAAATAGAGAGTTAGACGCTGATTTTTCGTTGGAGTAGAGGCTTTAGCCGGAACCGTGCCGGCTGAAGCCTCTACTCCTGTAAAATAAGGTGCTGATATGATTGTTAAGAAAATTGCAGTATTGAAGGGACGGCTTGAAAATGGGGTTACGCCAGCGATGGCTACTCCAATTGGAGAAAACGGCCGTTTTTCCCCACAATCCATCCCCCCATTAGTCAATTTCCTGCACGAAGCAGGCGTAAAAGGGTTATTCGTCGGCGGCACGACGGGCGAAGGGCTGCTGTTTAGCGTTGATGAACGCAAGCAGTTACACGAAGCGGCGATGGATGCGGCTGATGGATTACCAATCCTCCTCCATGTTGGTGCAGATCGCATGGACGATGCGCTGGTGTTGACAACTCATGCCGCCACGCTGAACCCTGCGGCTATCGTTGCCATCACCCCCACCTTTTTTGGGATGGATGACGACGCGCTTTTTGATTACTTCGTCGCCATCGCCCAAGCCGCGCCAGAAGTGCCGCTGTTGCTGTACGATATTCCGCATATGGCGGGCAATGGCATCAGCATTTCGCTGTTTGAGCGATTGGCTGAGGCCGTGCCAAGTTTAGCGGGCGCAAAAACAAGCCGTCCCGACGCGCAAGCCATCCGTCGCTTAATTGATGCGGCTCCACCAGAGATGATTATTTTGGCAGGCAACGAAGCGATTGCGCTGGGGTCGTTGGCGTTGGGCGCAAATGGGATGATCAGCGGATTGGCAACGGCCGTTCCTGAACCATTCGTCACCTTAACCCAACAGTTTGCCGACGGCGACATCGCCGCCGCGCAAGAGACGCAAAAGCTGATCAATCGGTTGTTGGCCTTAACGCCCGCCAAGCGTCGCTTGGGCATGATCAAATCCATCTTGAATGATCGTGGAATTGACGTGGGAACAGTTGTGCCGCCAAGAGCTATGCCAGAAACGGCCGTTTGGCCGCAAATGGAACAATTGTTAAGAAAAAGTTTATCCGCAGATTACGCAGATTAGCGCAGATTTTTAAAAATATATTTTTAATCTGCGTAAATCTGCGTAATCTGCGGATCGTGGATACTAATTTACTTTTTTATGAAATTACTCCTTTTTGACATCGACGGCACATTGATTCGTAGCAGCGGCGCGGGGCGGGATGCCATGAAATTGGCGTTAGACGATGTGTACGGCAAAAGCGGCCCCGTCGCCAAATACAACATGAGCGGCAAGACGGATGCGCGGATTGTGCATGATTTAATGACGGCCGTTGGGTTAACGGCCGACGAAATTGATGCGGGATTAACGGCCGTTTACACCCGAATGGCCGTTCATGCCGAAGAAGTGTACGGCGATCACAAAGTCATGCCTTGTCCAGGAATTCCCGAACTACTGGAAGCCCTTGTCGCCCGTGACGATGTGCTGATGGGGTTGGTGACAGGCAATACGGCGCAAACTTCGCCGTTGAAATTGGCCGCTGGCGGCATTGCCCCTTCTATATTTAAGGTCGGCGCGTATGGTTCTGACCGCATGGATCGCAATCAATTGCCCGCGTTGGCGATGGAACGGGCGACAGCGTTGACAAATCACTCGTTTGTGGGACAAAATACAGTGGTAATTGGCGATACCCCCGCCGATATTATGTGTGCAAGGGCGGGGGAAACAACGGCCGTTATTGTCGCCACTGGTTGGCACGCGATGGATACGCTGCTTCCCTACCAGCCTGATCATCTGTTTGAGAATTTTAAGGATACGGACGCGGTTATTGAGGCGTTGATGAGATAAGAAATTGTCAATTGTTAATGGGCAATTGTCAATTGTCAACGGAGGTTATACTGATGAACGAAAACAGGGTTGACGGTATTATTTTGTTGAGTGACCAGCCGACGGTGGCGACTTTTGATGAATTGCATCATTGGGTGATGTGGCAGTTGCCGCGCAAAGTACAGGGCGGTTTGGCAGGAGCGGTACGCCCGACATTGAGCGGGCATGAGTGGTACGCAGCCATCATTCATTTAGATGAACGACAGGTGTCCATTATGGCACATGAAGGGTTGTTGTTTGATTCACCAGAAACGGCCGTTTCTCACTTAATGACCACGAAGGAATGATTGGGCGACCGCCCCTACGGGGACAATTATGGGTAGGGGCGACCCGCTGGGTCGCCCAATAACCAGTATCAGCAAAGGATAATCATCATGAACGAAAATGAAATTGAAGACGTGTTAGAAGCAGCCGAAGAAGCGGCCGAGGCAAAGCAAGAAGCCGAACGTAAAGAAAAAATGTACAACATCGCCATCATCACTTTAGGGGTGTTGGCCTTATGTGTTGGTGCTATTCTGATCGCTTCACTATTTGATTTTGCCAGTCCAGACATGCCGCCGCCTTCAGTTGGTGGAGAAGATATTTGGAAGCGCGTGCAAAAGTCAGGCACACTCATCGTTGGCACATCGGCCGATTATCCTCCATTTTCCTATTACACCAGCGATTACCAGATTGACGGCTTTGATATGGCTGTCATTCGTGAATTGGGCAAACGCTTAGGCGTGGAGGTGCAGGTTAAGGATATGGCATTCGAGGGGTTGATGGG
>CAYSDT010000044.1:8696-11655 GCA_964429835.1 uncultured Ardenticatenaceae bacterium
GTGCTTGATTTGCCGCCCGCCACGCTGGCAACCAACAGCCTGAACGTGCTGTTAGTCGGCAGCGGCTTGAACCGTCAACGCTTTGCCATAGCGATGGGATCAGGACAGAATGAAATGCAGTCGCGTGTCAATGCCGTGCTGGTTGACATGCAAAACGAGGGTGTAATTGCGGCGTATGCGTCCCAATATATGGGGATTGATCCTGGCGACATCGCCCCCATCCCCACCCCAGACCCCAATGTGCCGACAGTTCCGCCGTTGCCTACTGCCACAGGTGTTCCTTGCGTGGATGGGATGGAATACGTCGCCGATCTGAATTTAGACGACAACAATATGACCTCGCCGCCGCAATTGCAGCCAAGCCAGCCGTTCCAGAAAGGGTGGCGCATTAGAAATACGGGGACGTGTACATGGAACAGCAGTTACAACCTCGTTTTCTCGCATGGCAACGTGCCAGAGGCGCAGATGGGCGGTCAGCCGACCCCCATCGTGGGCGAAGTGCTGCCCGGTGCAGAGTATGATATTTATGTACAGTTGACGGCTCCATTCACGCCTGGCGTGTATCAAAGTTTCTGGACGATGCAGAATCCAACAGGGTTGCTATTTGGCAATCGCATTTGGGCGGGCATTGAAGTGGTCGGCCCAGCAACACCAACGCCTGCACCGACCCAAACCCCATCGCCCAATATCAACTTTACGGTTGACCGCGCCCAGATTACGGCTGGCGAATGTGTCAACTTTAGCTGGAACGTGACCAACGCGAAGGCGACTTACTTCTATCAACAAGGGCAAGCGTGGCAATCGTACCCCGTCGCCCCTGTGAGCAATAGTCAGGAGTGTCCGCCTGTGCAAACGACGTATGAATTGCGGGTTGTAAAGATGGATGACAGCGTGGAAGTGCGCCAAATTGTGATTTACGTCAATCCGTTGACGGGTGCGCCGATTATTGAACGGTTCACCGTCGATCCTGCTGAGATTTACACGGGACAATGTGTTGATATTCGTTGGCAAGTGTCTGGCGAGGTGAACACGATTAACATTTATCGCGGCGCTGTGATTGTGCAACAAAACGCGCCACTCAGTGGCACACGGCAAGATTGCCCGACGGAAATCGGGTTGGTTTCGTATCGCATTGAAGCGACGGGGTCTGGTGGAACCAGTCAACTATCGCGTAATGTGAATGTGATTCAGCCATCGACACCAGTACCGTCGCCAACGGCCGTTCCCACATCACAACCCACCCCCGTTCCAACCGCACAGCCGCCCGTTGTCTACAACTTCACCGTTTTGCCCGGCACGATTAGTGAAGGGGAATGTGTGACGGTGAACTGGAGCGCAGGTGGCGGTGCAGACGCGGTTCGCATTTTACGGAATGGCAATGTCATCCTCAGCGGCGGCGCGTTGGATGGTTCTGCACCCGACTGTTTGAACAGCGCGGGCAGTTATACCTATCGTTTGGAAGCGTACAATAATGGCAGCGGGCAAAGCGCGGCGGCGGAACAAGTCGTAACCGTCAATCCAGCGACGGTGGTTTGGCCGTTGGTTGGCACGACGTGGAACGCGACCCATTATTACGATGGCACGGGGGCGATGGTCGCCGTGTTGGAAGGGACGGAAATAACGGCCGTTTTTGACAACGAAAACCATCTCACCGGCTCCGCAGGATGTAACACTTACAACGGCGACTACACCGCCACGACGGACACGATGAGCATCAGCAATATCAACACATCGCGGACGACCTGCGACACACCGCCCGGCATCATGGAGCAGGAAGCGGCATATCTCGCCAATCTGCCATTGGCTACCCATTACCAAATCATGGGCGATGTGCTGCAACTGATTCAATTTGAAAACGGCCGTGAACTGATTTTAATGGAATATGAAGCGGAATAAAAAGTGGCAAGTGGCAAGTGGCAAGTGGCAAGTATCGCGCTTGCTACTTGCTACCTGCATACTTGCAACTTGCTTGCTTGCATCTTGCAACTCCCCATCCCCCCCCTCTCAACCCATTTTTTACCTTGATTACGACGCAGACGGCGTGGTGCAACTGTACCAAACGGACATGGACGCTTTGCACGTCCACATCGCCCCCGCGCAGTTGACCGACGGCGACGCGGACGTTTTACACGTTGCCGTCAGCCCTGACGGGGCGATGGCGGCGTATGCCACGACGGATGCGATTTGGGTGATGGATGCTGATGGGAGCGGGCAAACCATCGCCCTTGATTGCCAGCCTGACATCTGTAACCAACTGGTTTGGCATCCAGACGGCCGTCGATTGCTTTACGAACGCGCCGAACAGCGCGATTATAATTACCTCAGCTTTCCCCGCCTTTTTTGGCTGGACACGGCCACTGGCGAAACCATCCCCTTGTTAGAAAATGAGACGCGCATCAGCCAATCGGCCGCTTTTTCGCCCGATGGTGCATGGGTTGCCTACGTCGGTTCGCCCGATGTGGGGATGCAGTTGTTCAATTTGGAAAGTGGCGAATTACGCACCGTCCGCACCGAAATCAGTACCGCCCCCGTCTGGAGCGCGGACGGGCAGACGCTCTATTTCCGCGACCGCGATGTGGAAATTCTGCACGAAGAGGCGGGCGATGGTGACGCAGACGACCATACCAGCCACGATCACAGTTACGTCGAAAGCGTCGTTCTGTTCAGCTACGCGCTCAATTCGGGGGCGATGGTGCAGTTGACGGATGGCGTTGTCGATGACGGCCGTCCAGCCTTGTCGCCTGATGGGGAGTGGATTGCATTCGGGCGTAAGCCGCCGCGCACCAACGCGGGGCGCGAAATCTGGCTCATGCGCCGTAATGGTTCTGAACTGCGCCAACTCACACCGACTGATCCGACTGTTAATTATGGCGGGTTGGGATGGGGTGAAAACGGCCGTTTACTACTCCTCCAACGCTATCAAATCGACACCCCATCCGTGCCAGCCAGCCTTTGGCTG
>CAYSDT010000045.1:0-4456 GCA_964429835.1 uncultured Ardenticatenaceae bacterium
TTATCAATGATGGTGATGTGCAGCAGGCGCGGCGACGTTTGGGTGAGGGTGACAGAAACGGCCGTTGCTTCCGAATGTTTCCACACATTATTCAATCCCTCCTGCACAATCCGAAAAATAGACAGTTCAATCGCCTCTGGCAAACGGCCGAGATCGTTGGTAAGCGTCAGGTCAACCAGAATGCCCGTGCGGTCGCTCCATGTGTGGACATGAGATTGCAACGCCGCGCCCAGCCCCAGACTGTCAATTGTCGGCGGGCGTAAATCGCCGCAAATGCCGCGCACATTGCCAACCAGCATCCGAATATGCTGGCGCACATCGTCCAATTCGAGAGCCATCGCCTTGTTTTCATTGTCCATGCTGGCGATTTCTTCCAACTGATAATTCAAGCTCAATAAATCCTGAATCGTCTCGTCGTGCAGTTCCCGCGCCAGCCGCTTACGCTCCCCTTCGCGTTCGGTGAGCAGGCGGCGTTGCGCGTC
Source organism: uncultured Ardenticatenaceae bacterium (assembly GCA_964429835.1). GTDB lineage: Bacteria > Chloroflexota > Anaerolineae > Promineifilales > Promineifilaceae > S016-13. The sequence goes on from CAYSDT010000045.1 coordinate 483, forward strand.
TTGCAACGCTAAATTTGCGCTGTCCAACGCTTGCACCTGCTCCGATAATTGCTCCAATAATTCTTGATTGGTCGTGTCCCGCTCGGCTAAATCTTCTTCAAGATGGGCTTGATTTTGGTGCAGCGTTTCTGTCTGCCGCTTGGCTTGGTAGTAGCTGTCTAACGCCCAAATGACGGGCGTGCGCTGCTTGCGGTCGTCAATGCCGACGAGGGCGGCGACAATTTCTTCCCGATTGGTCTCATCGGTGCGATGGGTGGCGACGATTGAGCCGTTTCGCAAGACAATGATGCGATCAGTGACGGCGAACAGGTGGTCGAGGTTTTGACTGCTGAATAAAACGGCCGTTTTTTCCCGTCGCCATGTTTCAATCAATGCCAATAATTTGGCTTCATGGGGTGAACTAAGCAAGGCGGTGGGGTTATCCACGATGCGTAAGTCGGCGGGGTACGCCATCCCCTGCGCGATGGAAACGAGTTGGCGCGATTCGCTTGATAAATTAAGCACTTTTTCATGCAAAGAGGGGAATTTAACGCCCAATAAGCCGAGAAGTCGTTGCGCTTCGCCGTCCATTTTGCGCTGGTTGATTAGACTGGTCTGCTTGCCAAAAAGTGAGTATTTGATTTCGTGGCCGAGAAAGATATTGCTGGTGATGTCGAACTGTTCGGCCAGCATCGGCTCTTCATGGATGAGGCTGATGCCGACATCGGCGGCGGCGAAGGGATAGGATTGTAAACGGCCGTTAATAATCACTTCCCCACTATCTGGCTCCTGCAACCCCGCCAACACGCGGCTGAGAACCGTCTTGCCCGCGCCAGCCCGCCCCGCCAGCCCGACAACTTCGCCAGCATGAATCTCCAAACTGACACCGTTTAACGCCGTCAATGCGCCAAACTGTTTATTTAAATTCTCTGCTCGTAACAAAACCATTAAAAGAAATTGTCAATGGTCAATTGTTAATTATCAATTGTCAACGAAGGTCTCTGACGACAACTCATTGACAATTGACAATTGAACGTTGACAATTGACAATTGATCATTATCCCACGTTATCCGTAATAATCTGCCGCAACGCCGCCGCATCCAAATCTTTCTTGTCTACGAAGGCGTTTGCGCCCGCTTCTAGCCCCAAACGGTGAAATTCCCGATCCGGATACGCACTCATCAAAACCACACGCGAATCGGCCGCCTGCTTCTTGATTTTGCGCGTGCAGCGAATTCCATTTTCATCCCCCAAAACCACATCGACAAAGATAAGGTGCGGTGCAACTTTTTGCACCAGATGCACCGCATCTTCCGTGTTGCCCGCTTCGTAAATCATCGCTTGCGGATGGACGCGGCTGATGATGCGGCGCAACTGTTGGCGATAACGCTTGTTGTCGTCCACGACTAAAATGGCGGGCTGTTCCCCCTGCGGCATGATTAGCGGTTTGGCTTGGGGGCGAGAAGTGGCTTGCGTGGATGCCGTTTTCATAATTTCTGGATGCTGATGAGCATAATTCACCGCCTCCAGCCGACTTTGCACATTCAGTTGGCGGTATAAGCGTGTCAGATGGGTTTCAATCGTTTTAACGCTCAATCCCAATTGCGCCGCCATCGTGCGATTGTCCAGCCCTTTTGATAATAAATGCAGAATTTCAGATTGACGTGTCGATAATGTCGGCACATTGATTGCCGCCGCATCCGATGGTTGCAACAGTTTGTCCACCAATGAACTCGAAATCCATCGTTTGCCCGCTAAAATGCGCTTGATCGCCAACTGCAAATCGCTGAGCGGCTGATCCTTTAGATGGTAGCCGTTCACGCCCGCCCGCAACAGCCCTTGCACATACACATCATCATCATACGCACTGACGATGAGGATCAGCATCTTGGGATACTGCTGACGAATATGAGAAACGGCCGTTATTGGATCAAAATCAGGCATCGTCACATCAGTCACGATGAGGTCGGGTTGCAACTCGTCAATCGCTCGCATCAGGCTGGGGCCGTCGCCCACTTCGCCGATGATGTGTAACGATTCTTCGCCTTCAAGCGCGTTGCGAATGCCCGCTCGCACAAGAGCGTGGTCGTCTGCTAATAAAATGCGTGTAATCATACGGCTATTATCTCCTTTAGTGGTACGTTCACTTTCCCTATGATACTTGTTTTTGGTAATTTCGGAATAATATCACGCCCATTACGGGGAGAATGGCATTGATCCCAAGTCCGATGACAAAATGGATGTTCAAAAAATTCTCAAGAACGCCTTGCTGTAAAAGAAAGATAATTGACCATAAACCTACTGGGATATTTACGAACAAACTGACGACTAATCCAGGGTTGTATGCTTTTCTGGCTTTTGCCGCTAAAGCTATATGGGCTATACCTGCAAAAAGTGAAAAGTACGGTAACCATAACCCATAACTGTAGTCAAAAATTGCCAATAGTCCGAATAGTGGCAATATAATCCATATCAAAATCACATTCACATAGAATATAAAATTCTCGTCAAGTGGTTTGTTTTCAGTTTCCAGCTTGAATATCTTAATGTTGAAAAATTTTGCAAAACCACCAGGAAAAATATACTCTTCAGTTTGGTGGAGCATGTACAGCGGGGTTTGAAGGAGTAAAACGAAGATTACAACATCAACTTGTCGCACAAAAATAAACAGCATTATGAATAGGTAAATTGCAAGGATTACGCCAACTTTCGCCCATTCTTTCTTCAACCATTGAAAATACTCAGAAATACGCATTTGATTCTCCTAATGTGCTACTTGAAAGTTCATTTTCCAACCGCATCGCTCGGCTATTATCCCAAAGACGGCCGTTAAGGGAAACCCCTGAATGGAAAGAAAGGGTAATACCCCGCGTAAATTGGGGGGAGGTTAGGGTTAACGGCCGTTTTGCTTTGCGGTTAAATATAAGGAAGATGACACAATTACAAACAACTCACTACCCACATCAATGATTACGGAGGTTTATCTATTGAAAAGAGGCGATATTTGATAATTAAGCGTAGTCGGCGTAGGCCGACTTTGCAACCGTAGGCGCGGTTTTAACCGCCAATAATAATTTACCCATTTACAACCCTAAATTTTTTGGAGAAGAAAGAATGAAAAGCAAGTCCCTAAAAACATTGTTAATCCTTTTAGTCCTGCTGATGTCCATCGGCTTAGTTAGCTGTGGTTCCGATGACGACGCAGAAGAAACAACCGATACAACCGAAGCAGAAGAAACAACTGACGTAGAAGAAGTTGAAGAACCCGCCGCCCCCGCCGAAGAAGTTGCCGGTAAAGTTGGCATCATCTTGCCCACCAAAGACGAACCCCGCTGGGTGCAAGACGAAGCCCGCTTTGAAGAAGCACTCACCGCCGCTGGTTACGAAGTTGAAATTCTGTTCAGCCAAGGCGATTCCGCTAAAGAACGCGCCAATGTTGAAGATTTAATCACCAAAGGCGCACAAGTCATCATCTTCACCCCGCACGACGGCACCGCCGCCGCCGCCGCCGCTGAGGTTGCCCAAGAAGCTGGCGTACAAGTCATCTCCTACGACCGCCTCATCCGCGACACCGATGCAGTTGATTACTACGTCACCTTTGACAGCTTGGCCGTTGGCGCACAACAAGCCCAATACCTCATCGACAACGCCGAAGGCACAGGCAACCCGCTTTATCTCTACGCTGGAGCCGCCTCCGACAACAACGCTTTCATCTTCTTTGAAGGTGCATGGAATGTTTTACAACCAAAAATTGCCGATGGAACCTTCGTCGTCAAAAATTCCAGTGAAGCGATTGCGTTACAAGACAATGCTGACCTCTCCCGTGACGAATTTGCCCAAATCATCGGCCAAGTGACGACAAATTGGGACTTCAACACCGCCAAAAATTTGGCCGAAGCCAATTTGACCGCCACCACCGCCGAAGATAAAGGTGATGTCTACATCCTCGCTCCCAATGATGGCACAGCCCGCGCCATTGCTGACACCTTCGCCG
>CAYSDT010000045.1:4556-7603 GCA_964429835.1 uncultured Ardenticatenaceae bacterium
TACATCCTCGCTCCCAATGATGGCACAGCCCGCGCCATTGCTGACACCTTCGCCGTTGATGGCGACGTATCCAGCTTTGTTGTGACGGGTCAAGATGCAGAACAAGCATCTGTGCAATACATCATTGACGGCAAACAATCCATGACCGTTTTCAAAGACGTGCGTACATTGGTTGATGATGCCATCAACGCCGCCATTGCCCTGTTGCAAGACGAAACTCCCGCCGCACAAGGCTCTTACAACAATGGCGCGATTGACGTGCCTGCCATCCAATCGGCCGTTGTCACCGTCGATTCCGACAATGTTAATGCCGTCTTGATTGATTCTGGCTATTACGATGCCGCCGATTTCACAGGCGTAGAAGCTGGTGCAGAGATGGAATCTGGCGAAGTTGCTGGCAAAGTTGGCATTATTTTGCCCACCAAAGACGAACCCCGCTGGGTGCAAGACGAAGCCCGCTTTGAAGAAGCACTCACCGCCGCCGGCTACGAAGTCGAAATCCTGTTCAGCCAAGGCGATTCCGCCAAAGAACGCGCCAACGTTGAAGATTTAATTACCAAAGGCGCACAAGTCATCATCTTTACCCCCCACGATGGCACAGCCGCCGCTGCCGCCGCCGAAGTTGCTCAAGAAGCTGGCGTACAAGTCATCTCCTACGACCGCCTCATCCGCGACACCGACGCAGTTGATTACTACGTCACCTTCGACAGCTTGGCCGTTGGCGCACAACAAGCCCAATACCTCATCGACAACGCCGAAGGCACAGGCAACCCGCTTTATCTCTACGCTGGAGCCGCCTCCGACAACAACGCTTTCATCTTCTTTGAAGGTGCATGGAACGTTTTGCAACCCAAAATTGCTGATGGCACCTTCGTCATCAAAAATTCCAGTGAAGCGATTGCGTTACAAGACAGTGCCGAATTGACCCGCGACGAATTTGCCCAAATTATCGGTCAGGTAACGACCAATTGGGACTTCAACACGGCCAAAAATCTGGCAGAAGCCAACTTGACCTCCACCACCGCCGAAGATAAAGGGGATGTGTACATCCTCGCTCCCAATGATGGCACAGCACGCGCCATCGCTGACACCTTCGCCGTTGACGGTGATGTGACCAGCTTTATTGTGACGGGACAAGACGCGGAACAAGCATCTGTGCAATACATCATGGACGGCAAACAATCCATGACCGTCTTCAAAGATGTTCGCACATTGGTTGATGATGCCATCGCGGCCGCCATCGCCCTGTTGCTGGATGAAACCCCCGCCGCACAAGGCTCTTACAACAACGGTTCCGTTGATGTGCCAGCCATCCAATCTGCGGTTGTAACTGTAGATGCCGACAATGTAGAAGCCGTACTGTTTGAATCTGGCTACTACGATGCGGCCGATTTTGAATAGACGATTGAAGTAGCAAGTGGCAAGTATGCAGGTGTGCAAGTATCATAAGTATACTTGGCACTTGCAACTTGCTACTTGCCCACTTGCAACTTACATACGGAGCATCCCATGACCGCCCCCCTGTTAGAAATGAAAAACATCACCAAAGAATTCCCTGGCGTAAAAGCGTTGGACGACGTGAGTTTTCAGGTCGCCAAAGGGGAAATTCATTGCCTCGTTGGTGAAAATGGTGCTGGAAAATCAACGCTTATGAAGATTTTGAGCGGCGTTTATCCGCATGGCAAATACAGCGGCGACATCCTTTTTGAGGGGGAAGTTCAAAAATTCAAAACAATTAGCGAAAGTGAAAATGTTGGAATCAGCATTATTTATCAGGAATTGGCACTTATTCCCGAGATGACTGTTTATGAAAACATCTTTGTTGGCAATGAAATCAGCAATGGGTTCAGCATTGATTGGAATGAAACGATTAAACGGGCAACCGAAATGCTCGGTAAAGTGCAGTTAGATGTAAACCCGGCCGTTCAGGTCAAAGATTTGGGTGTCGGCAAGCAACAGTTGGTTGAAATTGCCAAAGCACTCAGTAAAGATGTCAAACTGCTCATTCTTGATGAGCCGACATCGGCCTTAAATGAAGATGATGTCTCCAACCTTCTTGGATTGTTGCGCGGCTTAAAAGAGCAGGGCGTAACCTGCATCATGATCACCCATAAATTGCAAGAGGTGATGGACATCGCCGACAAGGTGACGGTTTTGCGTGACGGCAAAACAATTTGCACGCTGGATGCCCACGCGGGTGAAGTTTCCGAGCAGGTACTCATCAAGCATATGGTTGGCCGTGAAATCAATAATATCTATCCCAAACGCGAACATAAACGCTCTGATGAGGTTGTGCTTGAAGTCAAAAATTGGACGGCATACGATTCAACCGTCGGGCGTGACATATTGAGCGATGTTGAATTCAATGTCAAGCGGGGCGAAATCATCGGTTTTGCGGGGTTGATGGGGTCTGGGCGCACGGAGTTGGCGTTGAGCCTGTTTGGAAACCCTGAAGGGTATAAAATTAAGGGGGAGATGTTGGTAAACGGCCGTTTAACCCAATTCAACCACCCCCACGATGCCATCGAAAACGGCCTCGCCTACGTTTCCGAAGACAGAAAACAAAACGGCCTCATCCTGATTCAGGATGTCAAACAAAACATCACACTGGCGAACTTACACGCCATTTCCAAACGCAGCGTTGTGGACAGCAACGCAGAAATCGCAATCGCCAACGAATACAAAGAATCATTAAACATCAAAACCCCAAACGTAGAGCAGACCGTCTCCAATTTAAGCGGCGGCAACCAACAAAAAGTATCGTTGGCAAAATGGCTGTTCTCCAAACCCAACATCCTCATCCTTGATGAGCCGACACGCGGCATTGATGTGGGTGCAAAATTTGAAATTTACACCATCATGAACCAGCTCGTGGAAGATGGCATGAGCATCATCATGATATCGTCAGAACTCCCCGAAATTTTAGGGATGAGCGATAGAATCTACGTCGTTTCTGGCGGCGAAATCACAGGCGAACTGCCCATCGCAGATGCAACGCAAGAAAGCATCATGCACTTGGCAACAAGAAACTAAATAATTGACAATTG
>CAYSDT010000045.1:7703-11626 GCA_964429835.1 uncultured Ardenticatenaceae bacterium
TTCATCAAAGATTTTCAAAACGTATTAAAGCAAAACATCCGTGAGTACGGCATGTTTATTGCCCTTTTTGTCATCTGGGCAGTATTTGCAATCTTGACCGACGGCATCTTTGTTTCATCCAGAAACATCAGTAACCTTTTGAACCAATCTGGTTACATCGCCGTGCTTGGTGTTGGCATGACGCTGATCATCGTCATCCGCCATATTGATTTATCGGTCGGATTTCTGGCTGGCTTCTTGGGTGCGGTCGCCGCCATCGCCATGTCGTTCTGGAATTGGCCTGTTTATGTCGTCATTCCAGCCATTTTACTGCTTGGCCTTTTATTAGGATTTATTCCCGGTTTCTTGGTCGCCCAAATGAAAATCCCTGCATTTGTGGCAACGCTGGCCGCCTTTTTGGTCTATCGCGGCGCAATTTTAGCCGTCACCGAAGGCACTGGCACAATCATCATTTCCAATGATTTCTTCAATGCAATTGGCAACGGATTTATCCCCGACATTCCTGTCGGTATTTTGCCAGAGATGCACGTTTTAACACTCCTTATCGGTTTAATCGGCATCGCTTTCTATATTTGGGGTGAATTGAAAGCACGCAAAACCAAGAGAGCGTACAATTTTGAGGTGCTGTCGCGCCCTATTTTCAGCTTGAAAATAGCGTTTGTTTCCGCTTTGATTGGCGGGATGACGTGGGTGCTGGCAGGCTATAATGGCCTTTCATGGACAGTTGTCATCGTCTTGATTGTTGTAGGCATTTACAGCTTCGTGACAACGCGCACCGTCATCGGTCGCCACATTTACGCCGTCGGCGGCAACCCCGAAGCGGCCGAGTTGAGCGGTATCAACGTCAAAAAAATCACCTACGCCGTTTTTGGTCAGATGGGGATGTTGGCCGCGTTATCTGGTATTTTATTTGCTTCCCGTTTGCAATCGGCCACAACAACGGCTGGCACATTATTTGAATTAGACGCGATTGCGGCCGCTTTCGTCGGCGGCGTTTCGGCGGCTGGCGGTGTTGGCAAGGTAACGGGGGCTGTGATTGGCGCGTTGGTGATGGCCTCGTTGACCAACGGCATGAACTTGATGGGTATCGGTATTTCGTATCAATATATGGTTCGTGGCGGGGTGCTGGCAGCGGCCGTTATTTTTGATGTTGCGACGCGGAATCGGTAAGTTTGGTTGTTGGTAAGAGACGCTCCAGCGGAGCCGTCTCTACATGGTAATCTCGTAGAGCCGCCCCGCTGGGGCGGCTTTTTTGTTAATAATTTTTCCAACTGCTCAGGTTATGCGGTTGCTATGTGACAGCAGGAGCGGACAAATTGCGGTTAATCATGGAACTGACATGCCCTCAAGTGGGACGCACCTTGCAGGTGCGACCCACTTACCACCATCATGCAATTTTGGCCTTTGTCCACGGCCACGCGCCAACGGTGATGTTATGCTTCCCAATCCTCAATTTGCAAAGCAGGAATCCGACCAAATTCACGGACATTGTGCGTCACCAGCACAAGTTCATGAGCAACGGCAATGGCGGCAATCATTAGATCGTTAGGGCCAATCGGAAGCCCTCGCTCGGCTAAATCCGCACGGATAGTCGCGTAGGCGATGGTTGCAGTATCATCGAAAGGTAAGGAGAGAAACGGCCGTAAAAATTGATGTTGAACCCGTAAACTGCGCTCTGGATGGCGACTACGACGAGAACCATAAAACAGTTCCGCTTTTACAACTGAACAGACGACGATTTCATTGGGAGGGATGGTTTGCAGGCGATCTGCAACTTGTTTTGAACGGCCGTTAATATAGCGAATACAAACATTGGTATCGAGCAGATACGTCATGCGAACGTCTCCCGAATTTCAAATATGCCTTGCTCAGGCCGTTCAAGCGGATCATCCTGCAATGCACCAAAAGTGTCTGCAAAATAGTTAGGCGGCCATCCCATCTGTTCCGGAGAAATCGGTGGATCAGTCGTTGCCTCAGCCAAAATCAGTTCCGCCATTAAAAATTGCATGGTACGCAACTTTTGACGTTTATTTAATTTATCAAGTAGGGGAAAAATATCTTCAGCAACCGTCATTGTGTCTCCTTTTTATAAACTGCCGTTATTTGCGTCATTATAACACACGTCCCCCAAGTGGGACGCACCTTGAAGGTGCGACCCACTTACCACCATCATGCAATTTTTGCTTTTGTCCACGGCCACGCGCCGACGGTGATGTCACGCCGTTGGAAGAAGAACAACGCCAAGCCGAAGCTGATGACAGCAACGGCCGTTAATAACAACACATCCCCCATCGCCTGCCCATCAATGATGCCCGTTTCCGTCGCATCGAAGTAGTGGAACAGGAAAAACGGCTGCAACGCTTCCAACGATTCGATCATTCCCGCCAAATTATTTCCAAAGTAGCTGACGACGATAATAACCGCCGCGATAATCGAGGCGATTCGCCGCCGTGAGGCGAACGCGCCCAAGAAGAGGCTGATCATGCCGATGGCAACCACGAGCGGCCACGCGGCCATCAATGACAGACCAAAATCAAGGGGAGAAACGGCCGTTTCCACCTGACCCTCAATCCCCACCAACGTCACCGCCGCCCCTACCGATGCAATCGCCAAAATCAAGAAGATGGCGATGCTCATTGCCGCCGCTTTCACGGTCACAATTTGCCAACGGGGGATGGGCAGGGCGACGATGAGTTCCAAACGGCCGTCTTCCTCTTCACCCGCCAGCGTTCCCGTGCCGCTAATCACCGCATAAATGCTGAGAATGACAGGGATCATATTGGTCGTCGTGGATGCGGCATACGCCTCAAACGAGGTCATGCTCATCCCCATCGCCTGATAGATAGGCAGTTCCAGCAACTCCTGCATCCCTTCCATCTGCTCCGCAAATTCAGGATACAGCCCCACATACATCATGGGCAGCAGCGATAGCCCAATCCCCCAGCCGATAATACCGTTACGCCGCGCCCGCATTTCGTGTAAAAATAACCTAAACATGATTGTTCCCTCCGTTCCCTTTGCCGTAGTACGCAAGGAAGATTTCTTCCAGAGATACACTCTCTGTTTCTACATTTGTGATGGTATAGGAAACGGCCGTTTTCATCGCCCCATTCAAATTTTCCTGCACCTCAAGGGTGACAACGTTGCCATCCCGCCCAATTTCCGTCACCCCGTCCAGTGCAAATGCGTCAGCGGGGGGGATGGTTTCCAATGTAAGCGTAAGCCGCTTGAAATGCTGAGTCATCAGATCATCCACCCGCTCAACCGCCACCAGCACCCCTTCGCGGATGATGCCTACGCGGTCGCAAACGGCCTGCACTTCGGGCAGGATGTGGGACGAGAAGAAAACCGTCGCCCCGCCCGCTTTGGCTTCACGCACCAATTCCATCACCGTTTGCTGGACTAATGGGTCAAGCCCGCCCGTCGGTTCATCCAAGATGAGCAGTTCGGGTTTGTTCATAAAAGCAGTCACAATGCCTACTTTTTGCCTGTTTCCGCGTGATAAATTGCGGATTTTTCGGCCTGTATCCAACTCCAACCGGTCGGCTAACTCCTGCCAATAGGTCGAATGTCCGCCCTGTAAAGCGTGGTACATTTTGAAATACGCCTTCGCCTTCATGTCGGCGTACAAGCTCAGCTCGCCGGGCAGATAGCCCATCCGCTTCCGCGCCTCAACGCCGTCTTTCTTGCTGTCAAGGTTGCCGAACAGCGTTGCGCTGCCCGCGCTGGGGCGGATGATGTCTAGCAATGTCCGCTCCATCGTCGTTTTGCCCGCGCCATTTGGCCCCAAAAAGCCGAAAACCTCCCCTTTTTCCACCTGCAAATCCACATCTTTTATGCCGCGATGACGGCCGTAGTACACCGTCAATCCTTTGGTTTCAATTACATATTCTGTCATTTTTTCTCCTGTGGGAGTGGCGAGT
>CAYSDT010000046.1:0-11437 GCA_964429835.1 uncultured Ardenticatenaceae bacterium
GTGAGCGATAATTACGATTTTCTTGCAAAACTCCCCCTCTTTGACCGTCTGACGGATGAGGAAGTGGGATTAATAGCTGGTATCAGCCGCGAGTATAGTTTTCAAGACGGCTCTATCATCGCGTACCAGCGGGATGTGGCAAATCGTTTTTATTTGGTGAAAAGCGGCCGTTTATACGCCCAACAGATTAGTAAAAGTGGAGCCATCCTCCGAACAGAGACATATGAAGCAAACAGATGCTTCAACGACATATGGTTATTTGAACAAGACGCGCATCCTTGCACCATATACGGTAAGGAAGACGGCCGTTTGCTCATCATCACCCAAAAAGATTTTCTTCATTTACTTAAAGATAATCCCGCTATGCTTGATGGATTGACCCCATTTCCTGATGAAAATGGAGAGTTGTCCATAGGTTTATCCCAAGACGCATGGGAAATGGCTATCCGTACTAGCGTCAAGGCGGATAAAGCCAGTAGATCTGTAGAACTTATGCCCGATGAGTTGGTTGAGTATTATAGCCGTCGTAGTAGATGGTATCTGGCTGTAAAGATGATTTTACCCCTTATTGGCATGTTCTTTGCGCTTTCACTTGGTGCAATTTTGTTGAGCAATACCTTTTTTAGTGGCAATGTCGCTTTTGCTAACGCAGCCTTGCCCAGTTTTGTTTTCATCATTCCAGCCATCGCTGCCATCTTTTACGTCCTTGATTGGCGCAATGATTATTTCGTTATTACTAATAAACATCTTTCCCATCATGAATTTGAGCTGACCAAACTTCGCAGCCGCGTAAACAAAATTCCCATCGACAAAATTCAAAGCATCAGCACCATCAAGCCCTCTTTCTTTGCTAATCTTTTTAATTATGGCACGGCACGCATCACAACCTCGTCGCAAACGGGTAACATCTATTTTGATAACATCGATCACCCAGAGGAGGTTACGGCCACATTGGAACGGCTGCAAAAGCAGTCGAAAGAGTTAACGGCTGGCCTTATTCAAGCGGCCATGCGTAATTCATTGGAAAGTCATTTTCAGGTTGACGCTTCTTACCAGTCAGTTTCGGGAGAAACGGCCGTTTCCACCTCACAAAAAGCCGAAAGTGCGACCAAAACCTTCAGCCGCAACATCAGGCAACGGTACGGAACCCATCTTGTCGAAGAAGGCGTAATCACCTATCGCAAAAATTTCTTCGCTTTCGTACATACCATCATATGGCCGCTCCTCATTAACATCGCCATTCTGCTGATTATTGTGGGGCTGATCGCTTTTTATGGGGCAACAATTCCTATTTTGTGGACATCATCTGGGCTGATATTTATTATGCTGTTCGCTCTCGGCTGGCTGATTTGGCAAGTTGAAGATTGGCGTAACGATGCTTTTCAACTGACACCCCTGTACGTCATCGACATTGATCGCAAGCCATTTGGCATTAGTGAAGCGCGTAAGCAGGCCGGATTGGGCAATGTGCAAAATGTCACCGCCAACAAGCCCACATTTTGGGCAACAGTTTGGAATTATGGCGATGTGCATATTGAAACGGCAGGTGCGGTGGCGGATATTGTTTTTGAACAAGTTGCCCATCCCAACCGCGTGCAGAGCGAGATTTTTCAACGACTTGAGCAGTACAAACAGCGTATGAAAATTAATGAGGGCATGCAACGGCGACAGGAGTATGCGGTGCTGATGGATGTGTATAAACAAGCAACGGAGCAAAATCGCATTCCGCAACGCACCCCACCTGATATAGGTGGACACGATTAGGCACTTATTATGTCAATCTTGAAAAAAATTCGACTGAAATTAGAGGGCGGGTCAAGGTAAACCAACTCCACGCTTTCGTCAGCGATGTATTCGCGCAGTGTCTCTAGATTATCACCGTAATATAATGTGTTTCTATCTGGTTGTGTCATTTGTCCCCCCGTCTTGTGTTAATGGTAGGGATTTATAGAAGGGAGTGGGGGAATTGTGAAGGAAAACGGCCGTTTCTTCACCAAAATCCCTTTAATTGTCACGACTTTCACCCGTGTTATAATCGGCTCTTAATTATTAAGTGACAAGCGTACTATAAATAAACGAAACAGGAGATAGTATGGCGGTAAACACAGTAGATAATGCAGAAACGGCCGTTTCCGAATACAAGACGAGCTTTTTTAACAGCCGAACATGGCGGGTGTTGCGTGAGAATTTAACCGCTTACGCCTTTTTAACCCCCGCATTGATGATCATATTCACCTTTGGGATATTCCCAATTTTCTTTGCTGGATATGTCAGCCTGTACAAATGGCGCATCAAACAAAATGAGTGGCGCGGGCTTGATAATTATATCAACGCGATGGGTGACGTTGCCTACGTCTTCATCGGCCTAATCGTCCTCGCCTTGCTTGTTGCTGGCTTTGGAGCTGCGTACAAATCAACCAAACGCGCCAAAGGCGCACAACTTCCTTTTTATGCCCCCATTTTTGCCCTTATTCCCGGCGCACTTATCTCTTATGGCATTATCCAGCTATTGCTTCGTGCCATCACCTTTTTTGCATGGGAAGAGGCAATAGAAGCGGGCGAAGCGGCGCGATTGGGCAATGTTGCCATCGGGTTCGCATCCATCATTGGCGGCACGCTTCTTGCCCTTGTCGCCCGACGCTATCAGGCAAAACTTGCGCCTGTTGGTTTTCGCAACTCAACACCGGATTTTACGGTAACGGCCGTTACTTTCACATTAACCACTGGAATCGCCTTCGTATTAGGACGATTTGCATACAACACCCTTCAAGCATCTGACCGATACGGACTCGCTGTTATCCGCATTCAATATCTTGTTGGCGCACTTGGTCTCCTTGCCGTTGGCTACTTCATCTGGTGGTGGGGAACAAACCAAGATTCGACATTAAAACTGGCTCTATCCATTCTTGGCGGCCTCACCTTCATTGTCGCTGGCGTATGGTTAGCCACCATCTGGCCGGTTGTCAGCATGGACTCTGATGCTAAATTCTACCAATCCCTGTCTGTCACGATTTGGTATTCCATCGGCACCGTTCCCATGCAGTTAGGCATCTCAATGGTGATTGCCTACATGCTCTACCAGCCAATCAAAGGGCAAGCGGTATTTCGCATCATCTTTTTCATCCCCTTTATCGCCCCAGCCGTTGCCACCGCTGGTATTTTTCAGGCGATGTTTAACTTACGCGAATCCAGCATGGCAAATCAATTCTTTTCCTTATTTGGCGGCGATCCGTTACGCTGGTTGCGTGAACCCGCTTCCGCCATCAGCGCAATCGCTGTCGGGCTGGGCATAGAATCAGCCGCCGATTGGTCAATTGGCGGCCCCAGCCTCGCCCTGCTAGTCATTATTTTGTACAACATCTGGGTGTATGTCGGCTACGATACGGTCATCTTCCTTGCTGGTTTAGCAAACGTCCCCTTCACCCTTTATGAAGCGGCAAAAATTGATGGCGCAAACTCATGGCAGTTATTTCGCTACATCACATTCCCCTTATTATCGCCAACCACTTACTTCCTCTCAGTTGTCTCGGTCATTGGTACGTTCAAAGCGTTTAACCACATTTATGTGTTGCGCGAGGCGGCGGCTCAAGGAACGGTGGATGCGGCTAGTGTCCACTTCTTTGTCACCTTCCAGCGTGCATCCCGATTTGGCTACTCCACTTCAATGGCGGTAGTGCTGTTTGTTGTCATTTTAACTTTATATTTCATCCAGAACCGCGTTGCGGCAAAGAGTGTCCATTATGCATAACGAAAACGAGAATAAAAGAGAAAAACGGCCGTTTTGGAAACGCATCAAATGGGGGCATATGGTCATGTATGCCATTCTCATCGGCTACGCCATCATCTCCGTCTTCCCATTTCTGTTCATGGCAAGCACCTCGCTGATGACCACTGGCGAGTCAACCTCCAAGCGCAGCCTCATTCCCGGTGTTGGCTATGAAATAAATATGGGCAGCGACATCAGCCCTTGTATTTTGTACACCAAAGATACATTCATCAACGATGACAATGAAACTGTTACCGAAAATCGGTTCATCGTTGATATTCCCGATGCCGCATTAGAAGCACAGCAGTACAGCAATTACAGCAAACCAGCCGTTTCTGAACGCGAAGAACATTTCAGAATTCCATTCCTCACTAATTATTGCGCCGCATGGCAGCTAGGGAACTTTGGAACCTATATGGCAAATTCCGTGCGAATCACCCTCATTTCCGTAACTGGAACCGTGATATTTGCCACCTTAGCCGCCTACGCCTTCGCCCGCATAGATTTTGTCGGTAAAGAACTCGTATTTGCCATCCTGTTAGCCACATTGATGATTCCCGGCATCGTCATGAATCTGCCAAATGTCATCCTTGTCACCAAAATCGGCCAGATATTTGGCACGGGGGGATGGTTCGCTCAGAATATGGGCTTTAGCTTCTGTAGCAGTACAAACTGCTGGATTAACAATTGGCCGGCGTTGACCGTCCCGTTCATGGCTCCTGCCATTTCCATCTTTCTGTTACGGCAGCATTTCCAATCCATTCCCAACGAAATGTGGGACGCTGCCCGTATTGACGGCGCAGGCCACGTTCGCTTTTTAATTCAAATTGTCATCCCTATGTCCAAATCTGCTCTCTTCGTTATCCTTCTCTTCGCCTTCATCGGCGCGTGGAACGAATTGGCATGGCCGCTTCTGGTCACCAGCAACGACGATTGGCGACCGATTGCAATGGGGTTGCAAGCGTTCTTCGATGAAGAATCCCGCTTGCCACAATTGCAGATGGCTGGCTCTATGATAGCCATCTTGCCCATTTTATTCTTGTACGCACTTACCCAACGTACCTTTATTGAAGGGTTGTCCCAAAGCGGACTGAAAGGGTAAATAATAATGAATTGTTAATTGTGAAGTGACATCTGTGACAAAAATTCATGATAGCGGTTACAAAAAGCTTTTAGCTAATAAAACCATTTTTCGGCAGCTTTTGCAGACCTTTGTAAAAGAACCGTGGGTGGAGAATTTAGACTTTGATGATTGTGAAACGCTTGATAAATCTTTTGTTGCTGACCATTACAAAGCGACTGAAAGCGACATCATTTACAAAATCAAGCTGAATAATCAGGATATTTATATTTTTATTCTGATTGAGTTTCAGTCAACAGTTTACCGATTCATGGTTGTGCGGATTCTGAACTACATTACCAGTTTTTATCTGGATTATTTAGCATCTCACAAGAGAGTAGAGAAATTGCCCCCAATTTTCCCTATTTTGCTTTATAATGGAGATGATCGTTGGACTGCTCCTCAAAATATATCTGATTTGATCGAAGATAATGAGTTGCTTGGTGAGTATGGACTTGACTTTAAGTATTTTAAGATAGCAGAGAATGAGTATAGTTTGGAAGAATTAACGGCCGTTCGCAACATCGCTTCCACACTCTTTTTAGCAGAAGCACATTATGATATTGATTTATTGAAGGAAGAACTTTTAGCCGTTTTCCAAAAAGAAGAAGACAAACAAGCAGTCTCCCTATTTTTGAACTGGTTCAAACAATTATCAGAACACCAGCGCATTGGAACAGAAGATTATGCTCAATTAGAGCAAGTATACAAAAATGTTGAGGAGGTAGATACCATGTTAATTACAGCCCTCAAAAAAGAGCGGGAACACCTGTACAATAAAGGTCGTTTGGAAGAAAAACGAGACGTTATTATGGCGATGTGGCGTGACAACCTTTCAGTAGAACGAATTGCTAGAATTACTGGCATAACTGTCAAAAAAGTTAAAGATATTACAGAATCTAGTTCGTTTAATTCAAATAACAACGCTCTACAAGTTTAATACATTAGCGCGAATTGCTTGGTGAGTATGGACTTGACTTTAAGTATTATAAGATACTAAGATATGATGAAAAATTATAAAACGATTATTGGGGAGGTGATGCGATTGTAAGAAATCAAAAAATTTATGTGGATAGAAATTTGATGTTGACCCAAGTGAAGAAAAATAAGAAATTCTCGGAGGAGAATACCGAAAATGAAAAATAGTAAACTGATTACCCTATTCGTCCTGATTTTAGCATTGATGCTTTCATTAGCAGCTTGCGGCGGGACAGATGCAATTGAAGAAGCAGTAGACGAAGCGGCCGCCGAAGTAGAAGAAGCAGCCGCTGAAGTAGAAGAAGCAGTTGAAGAGGTTGAAGAAGTTGTCGAAGAAGCGACTACAGAAGAAGCAGCCGAAGAGACAACCGAAGAAGTTGCCGAAGAAACTACAGAAGAAGTAGTTGAAGAAGCCCCCATGGCCGATTATGACATGGACATCTACGGCAACATTGGCGATGTTGATCTTTCTGGCGCAGAAGTTACTTTCTGGCATCGCTATGACAGCGGCTCCCGTCAAGAAGAAATTGACCGTTTGATCGCTGAATTCAACGCCACCAATGAGTATGGCATTACCGTTTCTGGCGATGCTGTTGGTCATTATGGCGTAATTTACGACAAGATGATTGCTGGTTTGACCACTGGCGACGTTCCTGGACTGGTTGTTGCTTATCAGAACCAAGCAGCCGCGTATCAAGTTGCCGACGGTCTCGTCAGCGTTGATCCCTACATTGCCGATGAAACATATGGTTTAGGCGACGATGAAGCAGATTTCTTTGCCTCTTTCTTGGCCTCTGACCGTCTGCCCCAATTTGGCGGACAAGCGTTTGGTTTCCCAGCCGCTGGCCGTTCGATGGAAATGTTGTTTGTAAATATGGATTGGCTGGCTGAATTAGGCTACGATGCTCCACCACAAACACCAGAAGAGTTTGCCGAGATGGCTTGCGCCGCTGCCGCGCAACCGTTCAGCAAAAATGAATCTGGTTTCACCACTGGTATTGAAATGGACACCGATGCTTCTGTATTGGCAGCTATGATCTTTGCTCGCGGTGGCGACATTTTCGATTATGAAAATGGCGTGTTCACTTACGACACAGAAGAATCGATTGCCTCTGCCGAACTGTTACAAGGGCTGTTTAACGATGGCTGTATCAGCGAAATCGCAGAAAAATATGGCGATCAAACTGACTTTGGCAATGGTAAAACATTGTTCACCACCAGTTCATCCTCTGGTTTGCCCTACTACGGCTCTGCCGTGGCCGACGGCGAAGTAGGTGGTTTTGAATGGGTAGTCGCTCCAATCCCATACACGGGTGCAGAACCGATGCAGAATCTTTATGGCGGCAGTGTCAGCATTGTAAAAACAGACCCCGCAACCCAATTAGCCTCTTGGCTCTTCCTGAAATACTTGACGGAATCCGAGAATCAGGCGACATGGGCAGAAGCCAGCAATTACTTCCCCGCACGGGCAAGCGTTGCTGACAACATGAGCGATTACATGGCTGAAAATGTTGCGTATGGTGCAGCATTCGATTTGTTGCCCTACAGTAAAGCGGAAGCTCCCGTTGCTGGTTACGACAATGTGCGTGACACCGTAGAACAAGCCTTCATCGACATCGTATTCGGTGGCGCAGATGCGGCCGCAACGATGGCTGATTTGGAAGCAGAAGCCAATGAAATTATGGCTGAATCTGCTCCTGATGGTGACTATGTTGCCCCAGAAGCGACCGAAGAAGCGGCTGAAGAAGCCGCCGCACCAATGGAATATGACATGGATCTTTACGGCGACATCGAAGCCGTTGACCTGTCTGGTGCAGAGGTAACATTCTGGCATCGTTATGACAGTGGCTCCCGTCAAGAAGAAATTGACCGTCTTATCGCTGAATTCAACGCCACCAATGAATATGGCATCACCGTTTCTGGCGATGCAGTTGGTCATTATGGCGTAATTTATGACAAGATGATTGCTGGTTTGACCACTGGCGACGTTCCCGGTCTGGTTGTTGCTTATCAGAATCAAGCAGCGGCGTATCAAGTTGCTGACGGTCTCGTTAGTGTTGACCCGTACATTGCAAGCGAGGCTCACGGCTTAGGCGACGATGCACCAGATTACTTTGAAGCATTCATGGCTTCTGACCGTTTGCCCCAATTTGGCGGACAAGCGTTTGGTTTCCCAGCCGCTGGTCGTTCGATGGAAATGCTGTTTGTGAATATGGATTGGCTGGCTGAATTAGGTTACGATGCCCCACCACAAACACCAGAAGAGTTTGCAGAGATGGCTTGTGCGGCTGCCGCGCAACCGTTCAGCAAAAACGAATCTGACTTCACCACTGGTATCGAGATGGACACCGATGCTTCTGTATTGGCTGCATTCGTCTTTGCCCGCGGCGGCGACATCTTCGATTACGAAAATGGCGCATTCACCTACAACACGGAAGAAGCGATTGCCTCTACCGAACTGTTGCAAGGGTTGTTTAACGATGGCTGTATCAGTGAAATCGCAGAGAAATATGGCGATCAAACTGACTTTGGCAATGGTAAAACATTGTTCACCACCAGTTCATCCTCTGGTTTGCCCTACTACGGCTCTGCCGTGGCCGACGGCGAAGTAGGTGGTTTTGAATGGGTAGTCGCTCCAATCCCATACACGGGTGCAGAACCGATGCAGAATCTTTATGGCGGCAGTGTCAGCATTGTAAAAACAGACCCCGCAACCCAATTAGCCTCTTGGCTCTTCCTGAAATACTTGACGGAATCCGAGAATCAGGCGACATGGGCAGAAGCCAGCAATTACTTCCCCGCACGGGCAAGCGTTGCTGACAACATGAGCGATTACATGGCTGAAAATGTAGCGTATGGTACAGCTTTCGAGTTGTTGCCCTACAGTAAATCGGAAGCTCCCGTTGCTGGTTACGACAATGTGCGTGACGCTGTGGAACAAGCTTTCATCAACATCATGTTCGGTGGTGCAGATGCAACGACAACGCTTGCTGATCTGGAATTGGAAGCCAATGAAATTATGGCTGAATCCGCTCCGTAATTGGTGAATTCACTGAATGGTTTTAATTAACTATTCTACTGAATGAAAAAAAGCCTCAGAAGGCCTCATGAAACGTCATGAGGGAAACCTTCTGGGGCTTTTTTGTGCCAACAAAAATATAGGTTCTTCGGTAATTTCCGTGATACTAACAATTTTCTGACATGTGTCAGACATCGGTTAAAAACCGATGAATTTAGGTGCTTTCTGTGTGTCTCCGTCTATCGCATAATCATGGGCAGGTAAACAAAACGGCCGTTTACAATCACAACCGCACTATCCGAAAGCGGATCATAACCAACGGCCGTTACCGCCGCCGTATTAACGATGGATTGTGCTGTCTGCACATTTACCGTTGCCGCGTAGGTGATGGTAACACCCGTACCACTGACGAGATCACCAGACCATTGCAACGCAGGGGCGGCCGTATCGGTGATAATTCCCGTTGTTGCCGACAGTG
This sequence comes from uncultured Ardenticatenaceae bacterium, assembly GCA_964429835.1. Taxonomy (GTDB): domain Bacteria; phylum Chloroflexota; class Anaerolineae; order Promineifilales; family Promineifilaceae; genus S016-13. Next base: position 9,362 of record CAYSDT010000046.1, read on the forward strand.
AGCCGGAAACGTAGGTTAAGCTGGCGGGCAGCGTGTCGCTCATGTGAGTAACGGCCGTTATATCATTGATCGTAACCGTGTAGGTGATGATGTCGTTATAAACGGCCGTGTTTGCCGAAGCCGTCTTCGCCATCGTGCTACTCATCACAGTCACAACCACAGTCGCACTATCCGAAAGCGGATCATAACCAACGGCCGTTACCGCCGCCGTATTAACGATGGATTGTGCTGTCTGCACATTTACCGTTGCCGCGTAGGTGATGGTAACACCCGTACCACTGACGAGATCACCAGACCATTGCAACGCAGGGGCGGCCGTATCGGTGATAATTCCCGTTGTTGCCGACAGTGAGCCGGAAACGTAGGTTAAGCTGGCGGGCAGCGTGTCGCTCATGTGAGTAACGGCCGTTATATCATTGATCGTAACCGTGTAGGTGATGATGTCGTTATAAACGGCCGTGTTTGCCGAAGCCGTCTTCGCCATCGTGCCACTCGTCACCACACCCCCATCCCAGCCCGCCAGTCGTGCAAAAAGATACCACGCCGACTGGCTTTTCAGCACACAGTTCAGCCGCGATTCATTATTTGCCCCCGTGTCCGAATGGGCGCAACTGCTGACCCCGTTAAAGCCAGTCACGTTATCACCCGTCGTCAATCGATCTAGTTCGCTGTCATCATAAAGCGCGAGATACTCTATCGCCCAGTTGCCATCAAGCGCGCCACTGTCGTATGGCGGGGTACTGTCGTAAATCAAATCGTCGTCCACGCGCTTGTTCAGATAGTAGTTTTCATCTGGATCGTAATTTTCCATGTCGGCAAAATCGAACAATATCCTGTTATTGGCCGCCACATGCTCCCGAATCAACTCATTGGGCGCGTCGGACGAATCCCCTTCGCCGCCGCCATTGGCGTGTCCTGTCATAAATACAAATTCGACGGGATGGTCGGCCGCTCGCGGATGTGTGCCGCCTACGCCAAATTGGGTGATGAGCCACTCCATACTGCTCAAGTAGAGGGGGATGTCATGCCCTGCAATGTCGCACCACGACCACATGATGACGTTAATATGGTAATTATCAGTATTGACGAGGAAATCGTAAGTGTCATCAGCCCAATCGGCTTGACCATTGCCATCGTTATCCTCATCACCCCGACTTAAATCAAGGGCACCGGGAATGCCGCTATCATCCAAGCTCAAGGAGTCGCTGCTTCCAGTCGATGTGTCCGTCCACGCATAGGTCGTGCCGAAATCAGGGTAATTTTCCAAAGCGTTCATGCCCGTTATCAAGTGGCTGCCATGTGAAGTGTGATTATAGGCAATGTGCAGGTCAGCTTGCGCCTGCGTGATCCATGCGGCGGGGATGGCCGCTAAATCGGCATGGGTATGCCCGACGACGAAGCCGTCTACGGTGCTGTCGGCTCCGTGTGTGGATGCTGGCGGTGTGGCAAGCACGGATGTGGTCACGACACTGCTTAACAGCGTGAATAATATCAATACAAAAAGTAATCCAATAAATTGTTGCTTCTTCATCAACAAACTCCTGCGTTCCACGTTTTGCGTGAAACACTATTTACGACGCAGAGCGTCTCCTTCGTTCATTGGCGAGTATCCAGCGGAAGAATGGTTCACTCTCGAAGGAGTACACCATTCTTCCGCGGTGATGGGGGAACTGGTTGCCGCCGCGACAGAGTGGTTCATTCTGCAAGAATGAACCACTCGTCGCTATGCCGTCCATTAAGTGCAACGCATCTCGCAGGTGCGACGCGCTTGATGGACGATGCCGCTAAGACCTGTCAGGTTTTGCAAACCTGACAGGTCTGCGCTCATTGTAGGTCAAGTTTGCAAACTTGACCTACAAGGTAGCGATGATTGGTTCATTCTGCAAGAATGAACCAATCTGGAGCGGTAGAATGAACTACTTCTCGCTACGCACTTGATTGACAAGCCCTCGTTACCTATCTGTGGTTACCAACTGTTGCTAATGACATCAGCAAATCCATAGCATAATCAATCATAAATACATATAATTCGCGTGTCAATTTCCCCGAATGTAAAGGGGCATATTCAATAAACAG
>CAYSDT010000047.1:0-9764 GCA_964429835.1 uncultured Ardenticatenaceae bacterium
CCACTCGCCACTCGCAACCTTATGAACATAACCATCACCGGCTCAGTCGCCTTCGACTACATCATGACCTTTCCCGGCCGTTTTTCTGAGGTCATTTTGCCTGACCAATTGCAGAATCTCAGCCTTAGCTTTTTGGTAGATTCCATGAAGCGGCAGCGCGGCGGAACTGCGCCCAACATCGCTTACACATTGGCATTATTAGGCGGCAACCCCGCCATGATGGCAACAGCAGGGCAGGATTTTGGCGACTATCGCGCTTGGCTCAACGAACAGGGCGTAAACACCGACCCTACCGTAAATATAGAAAACGATTATTGCGCTTCATTTTTCGTCAATACTGACCTCGACCAAAACCAAATCGCCAACTTTTACGCAGGGGCGATGGTACACGCCGCGCAATTAAGTTTCGCCGAAAATGCACCCGATACCGCGCTCACCATCATTTCCCCCAACGCGCCCGACGCGATGACGACGTACATTGATGAGTGCAAACGGGATGGTATTCCGTACATTTACGACCCCAGCCAACAAACAATCCGCCTCAGCGGTGAGGAGTTGGCGCACGGACTGGATGGTTGCTTCATGCTGACCATCAATGAATACGAATACAGCCTCATTCAGGAGCGCACAGGGTTGAGCGAAGAGGAAATCAAGGAAAAGGCGGGCGCGATTTTGGTGACGAAAGGGAAAGAGGGGGCATGGTTGTGGGCAAACGGCCGTTCCCATCACATCCCCGTCGTTCCCCCCGAAACCGTCGTCGATCCCACTGGCGCAGGTGACGCATTTCGCGGCGGCCTGTTACGCGGCATCCAACTCGGCCTCGATTGGGACATTGCAGGGCGGATGGGCGCATTGGCCGCCACCTACGTCCTCGAACAACTCGGCACCGTCAATCACAGTTACACCATAGAACAATTTATCACGCGCTACCGTCGTCACTTTGATGATGACGGGGCATTGGAACAATTACTTTAATACCATCTCGTTCCCACGCTCTGCGTGGGAATGCAGAATGGACGCTCTGCGTCCCGCGAGACGGTTGAACAATTAACAGGAGAAACAAAATGGAATTCGATATTAAAAATGCAAAACTCGCTCCCGGTGGACGACATCGTATGGAGTGGGCTGGAAATGAAATGGCCGTCTTACAAGGGCTGAAAGAAAAATTTGGAACAGAACGGCCGTTTGCAGGCATTCGTGTTGGCGCAACCATGCACGTCACCTCCGAAACCGCCAATCTGATGGTCGCTTTGCAAGCTGGTGGCGCGGACGTGGTTTTGTCCGCCAGCAACCCGCTCAGCACCCAAGATGACATCGCCGCCGCGCTTGTCAGTTACTACGAAATCCCCGTCTACGCCCTCAAAGGCGAAGATATGGACACCTATCACAAACACATTAACGCCGTGCTTGACCACAAACCACACATCATCATGGACGATGGTGCCGATTTGGTCAGCACCCTGCACTCCTCCCGCCGCGACGTATTGCCCGGCGTAATCGGCGGCACGGAAGAGACCACCACCGGCATCGTCCGCCTCAAAGCAATGGCAAAAGATGGCGCATTGGAATTCCCGATGATGGCTGTCAATGACGCAATGACCAAGCACCTGTTTGACAACCGGTACGGCACAGGACAATCCACAATGGACGGCATTCTTCGTGCCACCAATGTCCTGATTGCTGGGCGTGTCATCGTTGTCGGCGGCTACGGCTGGTGCAGTCGCGGTATCGCCATGCGTGCTAAAGGGTTAGGCGCAAACGTCATCGTCACCGAAATCGATCCGCTGAAAGCGTTGGAAGCAGTCATGGACGGCTTCCGCGTCATGCCGATGATGGAAGCCGCCCCACAAGGCGACATCTTCGTCAGCGCAACGGGCGATATGCACGTTTTAGACGGCCATCACATCGCCGCCATGAAAGATGGTGCAATGTTAGCCAACTCCGGCCACTTTGATATTGAAATCAACAAAATTGCGTTGCAGGATATGGCTGTCAGCGAACCAAAGCGCGTGCGCGAATTCGTGGAACAGTTCACAATGGAAGACGGCCGTCGCATCAACTTGCTTGGTGAAGGCCGCCTCATCAACCTTGCCGCCGCCGAAGGCCATCCCGCCTCCGTAATGGATATGAGCTTTGCCGGCCAAGCGATGGCCGCCCGCTACTTGGTCGAAAATAAAGATACATTGAGTAATGCAGTCCACTCCGTCCCCACCGAAATTGACGAAGAGATCGCAGCCATCAAATTGGCCTCGATGGGCATCGGCATCGACACGTTGACCGCTGAACAACTTAATTACCTGAACTCTTGGGATATGGGGAGCTAAACGAGTAGAGAGTGGCGAGTTTGCAAGTGGCGAGTGATATTTTCGCCATTTTCTACTCGCCATTCGCCATTCGCTACCCGCATCTTGTCCACCCCACTAGACTTCCTAAAGCAAAACCGCACAGGCATGGTTCGTTTTGCCCGTGTGTATTCAAATGTAGTCAGCCCGCCGGTGATGTTTGCCGTGCTGGGGCTGGCTATTTCTTTATGGGAGTCCCCCACTTGGTGGCAAGGGCTGATGTGGGCGGCAATATACAGCTTTTGGGCATCCCTTGCCCCGATTTTGTATATTGTGTGGTTGCTGAAAAACGGCCGTATTGTTGAACTACACATGAGCGATACCCGCGAACGCCATTTGCCCTATTTATCGGGCATTGTGTTGGCAGGTGTCGCTTTCGCGCTGATTTCCCTGTTCGATGGGCCGCCATCGCTACGCTGTTTGGCGATGTTTAACATGGTTGAACTGATGGCGTTGGCAGTCGTCAACATCGTGTGGCTGATTAGCTTGCATAGTACGGGAGCAACGGCCGTTTCTATCATAGCCTACCTCATCTTTGGTACAGCCTCCCTTTGGTTGACTGTGCCGATACTGTTGAGCATCATCTGGGTGCGCCTGTATCTAAAACGCCACACTCCCGCCCAAGTTACCGCAGGATTACTGCTTGGAGCCGCCTCTGTCTGGCTTATTCAGCAGATTGGCTGTTTTTAGACGGCATAAACGATTATTGGTATACTCATGTAGATAGAGAACAGAGATAGGAATAGAGTAGGTGATCTACTTTATTTTTAATAATTTAGTAGGAGAAAAAGAGAAAAATGGCAACATCAAAAAAACGCCGCTCAGGAAAGAGAGACGTAAAACAGACACACCAATCACAAAAGAAAGCTGAAGCAAATGCAAATGTCACCACATGGAGTCCGCTGAAAATTGCGGCCGTTACGATTGGTATTATCATTATATTAAGTATGCTTCTTTCCCCCCTGTTGGCTGGCGGTGGATTCTAGGAATCGGTAATAAAAATTGGCAACAAAAAAGACGCTCCAGCGGAGCGTCTTTTTTGTTTTCTCGGTTCCACGCTCTGCGTGGGAATGCTAAACGGACGCTCTGCGTCCAAAAGGACGCAGAGCGTCCCGACTTTCATTCCACGCAGAGCGTGGAACGAGAACCGTATTTATATCAAATAATCGCGTAAATCACGGCTGCGGCTGGGATGGCGTAATTTGCGTAACGCTTTCGCCTCAATTTGACGAATCCGTTCACGAGTAACCCCAAATGCGCGGCCAACTTCTTCCAATGTGCAATTTTCGCCAGTGTCCAACCCAAATCGCATAATTAACACATCTCGCTCACGTTCACTGAGAAATCCGAGAACTTCGCGCACTTGATCGCGTAATAATCCTTGTGAAGTTGCGTCAATCGGCTCTTGCGCCTTGTCATCTTCGATGAAATCGCCCAATTCAGTCGCTTCGTCACCGTTGCCAACAGGGCTTTCCAATGACATGGGGTCAAGTGAAATGCGGGTGATGTTGCGAATTTTCTTGACAGCTTGATCCCACTTTTGTTGCAATCCGGGATCGATGGGACGATCTTCAGCGAGAGCTTTCTTGATCGCCTCCCGATCCTCCTCTTCCATGAATTCAATTTCCAGTGCCAACTCCTTAGAACGCGGATCGCGCCCTAACTCTTGCACCATCCTCAAACGCACACGGCCGATTTTATTGATGGTTTCGTACATATGCACGGGGATGCGGATGGTACGCGCTTGGTCGGCGATGGCGCGGCTGACCGCTTGGCGAATCCACCACGTTGCGTAGGTGCTGAATTTGTACCCTTTGGTGTGGTCGAATTTTTCGACGGCACGGAGTAAGCCGACGTTGCCTTCCTGCACTAAATCGAGCAGATGGATGCCGCGCCCCATATACCGCTTGGCGACGCTGACGACTAGGCGTAAATTGGCGCGGGTCAGGTTATCTTTGGCCTCTTCAGCCAAATGATGCACCATGTATTCGTTGTATTGCAGGGTGTCCCCATTGTCATTAAGCCATTGGGTGAAGGTCGCCACATCGGGCAGTTGCCCGTTTTCTTCATAATAAGCTGACACTTGCTCGGATAATATCGGGGGGAAAAGATAAACGGCCGTGAACAGGTCAAACAGATGCCGTGCTAACTCACCCCATGTTTCTGCATCCTGACCCCATCGCCCGCCATTGAGGTATTGACGTACATAGGATTCATCACTTTTGCGCCAATTATCGCGTAATTGACGGCTTTCTTTCATTAGTGCCAGAAAATCTAGCGGTTCAGCCATGTTTAATGCGTTCGTATCATCATTGACCTGCTGAAATGTATCGAGAATGGCGGTGTAGTTTGTCACCATTGCTATTTGGGGTACATCGTGGGGCGCACTGGTGAGTGACACCTCATCATGTAATTTTTCAAGGCTGACGGCCGCTGCTAATTGGGTAGACAGCCATACTTCCTGCCGTTGTTTTAGCAAGGGGACTTGTCCAATTTCTTTAAGATAGGTGTGAACGGGGTCGTTCTCTTTGCGGCCGCCAAGATAACTTGTGCGTGATTCTGAGTCGTTATATTTTTCGATCAAACTGCCCGATTCATCGTAGGATGTTTCGGTAGAGCCATCTGGCAAAATGATGCGGATGCGTAATTTTTTGAGCCGTTCGTAAAACAGGGTTGCTTGTTCTTCATTAACGGCCGTTAAAATGGCATCTACATCCTCTTTTTCTATCGTGCGCGTGCGCCGCGCCTCTTTTACGATTGCTTCAAGGTCGAGAGATGCTTCTTCTTCGGCACTTTCTATGTCAAGAATGTTTAAGTCAGAATCCATAATGTAAGTTTTTTATTTAATCCCCTCGTTCCACGCTCTGCGTGGAATGCCATCTTTCGACGCTCTGCGTCGAGTGGGACGCAGAGCGTCTTGTCAGCATTCCCACGCAGAGCGTGGGAACGAGATTGAGATGTTTATTCAGCTTGACGGCGACTTGAGGCCGACATCCTGTTTTTTGCCTGATGCAGTTTCAACATGGTTGTGGTTAACCTGTTTAATTCATCTTGGTATAAATGCAGGCTGTTTTTACTGTCTGTCTCTTGAGAATTGTCGCTGTGTATAAATCGAATTTCCCGCATAAGTTGCTTAACTTTTGCTAATCGCCAATCACAAACGGATAAAGTTAATGTCTCTGCTAACCGATTGAGATCAATATCGCGTTTATCGGGTGCGCGTAAAAGGGATTGGGCGCGGTTGAGTAATGGCTCGCTCAGACTATCGCATAATTGTTCTGTCGTGGCAACTGTGTATTGATGTAAATGGTCAAATAGCTCTTTGTCTTCGGCGAGGGCAAAATCTTTGTTATTAACGGCCGTTTGATCCACAAGTTTCAGTTTTTGGTCAACCTGTCGCATGATGGCAAGATTACGAAAACATTCGCGCAGGTAATTTTCTTCACGAATGGCGGGTAATAGGGAGCCGCTGCCTAAAACGGCCGTTTTCTCCTTCGTAACAGCCCCTTCCATCCAATCTCCGCCATCTGGTGGCGGGGGGGGGACGGAACCATCGGGGAGGGGAGTGTCCTGCATGTACCAATCTGGCGGCGCGTCTGGTGGTGGTGGTTGACCGCCAACAGCGGGCGATGGGGTTGCTTTTTGCGTGGGCTTCTTTGGTCGTTTGGCCTGCACGACGGAGCGTTGCCCTGTCGGGCGCGGGGGGGAGGATTGTCTCTGCTGAAACGGCCGTTTTTTCTTAGGCAATTCCACCTGTCGCAACGCCCGCTCGTCCACCTCTAGCTTATCGGCCAACGCTTGCCAATAATGGTCGCGCTCCACAGGTTCGCCGATGTCTTTGATGAGGGGGATGACTTGCTGAGCAACGGCCGTTTTTGCCTTTCCATCACCCATATCCAAATCGGCCGTTGCCATGTCGATCACATATTGAACCACAGGCCGCGCCGTTGCCAGCAGTTTCGTCCACTCGGCAGGATCATCAGCGATGATGTTGTCGGGGTCTTTGCCATCGGGCATACTGACGATGCGAATGTCCGCTTTGAGCCGCCCCTCGTGTTGCACCAACCCTCGTGCATCAAAAGAGGCTATAGCTTCCCGATCCAGCGTTTCACGCGCCACTTGCAAGCCGCGCATCGTCGCTTTTTGCCCGGCCGCGTCGGCATCCAGAGCCAACACATACCGCTTGGTGTACCGTTTGAGCAAATTCAACTGTTTCGGGGTCAACGCTGTCCCCATCTGTGCCACCAGATTGCGGAAGCCCGCTTGCCACGCTTGCAACACGTCCATGTACCCTTCGACGATGACGACTTGCCGTGCTTCGCGGATGTGCCGTTTGGCACTGCTGAGGCCGTACAGAACGCTGCTTTTATCAAAAACGGCCGTTTGTGGTGAGTTCAGATATTTCGGAATGCCATCCTTTTCCATCGTCCGTGCGCCAAATCCAACAACACGGCCGTCGATATTACGAATTGGGATCATAAACCGATTGCGGAAACGGTCATAAACCGTCCCCTTCTCCTGATTCTCGGTCAGCAACCCGACTGCCAGCAGATCGGCATCGTTGTACCCTTGCCCGCCAAAATGGGTCTGGCACGCTCCCCATGCAGGCAACGAATACCCCAATCGAAATTCAGCGATGGTGTCTTCGTTTAGCCCGCGCCGTTCCAAATATGCCCGTGCCGCTTGCCCTTCGGGGGCGTGGAGCAATAGTTGATGAAAATAATCAGCGGCGGCATCCAGTAGTCCGTATTTTTGCTCATTTTCGGCCTGTTTGACTTTATCGACGGGCTTGAGCGGGGTCAATTCAACGCCCGCCCGCTTCGCCATCTCTTTTAACGCCTCTTTGAAATCCCATCCCTCTTTTTTCATCACAAAGGAGAAGAGGTCGCCGCCCTCAGCGCACGCGCCGAAGCAACGCCACGTCTGCGTTTCAGGAAAAACATAAAAAGCGGGTGTGCGGGTGTTGGGATGGAAGGGGCAAAAGCCAGAATAATTATGCCCAGATCGGCGCAATTCTACATAGTCGGACACGATGTCCACGATGTCCAATCGGCTTTTTATTTCAGAAATATCAGTCATGGTAACAATGAATAATGAGCAATTAACAATGAATAATGAACGGCTATTTGTTCATTATTCATTGTTAATTGTTAATTGCTTAACTCCTTGTTTGATGCTGTTTTTGGGGCTGATTTTGTACTGCACATCTTCCAATTTGCCATCAGCATCGACAACAAAATGACTGCGAACGATGCCCATATATTTACGGCCGTACATGCTTCTCTCGCCCCATACCCCGTACAGTTCTGCAATTTCATGCTCTGGATCAGACAGGAGCGAGTAGGGGAATCCCTCTTTTGCCCGCCAATTTGCCAATTTTTCTACGCTGTCACGGCTGATGCCGATGACGGCCGCGCCGTTGGCTTCAATGGCGGGATAATTATCACGGAAGCCGCACGCTTGCGTCGTGCAACCAGATGTGGCTGCTTTGGGATAGAAGAAGATGAGCAGCCGCTGTCCTGCGTAATCGGATAATTTAATAATGCTGCCATCATCGGCTGCTAATTCAAATGCGGGGGCGATGTCGCCAATTGTTAACATATTGTTCACCTGTTATGTAGGTCAAGTTTACAAACTTGACCTGCGATTTATACCCAAACGGTAAAAATCTCTTTATCTTGGAATTGTATCAATTCCTCTTTGTAGCTTTTGTTTTTATTGAAATTGTAGATGAGCAAATATCCTTTCTTTAACGAGTAGATGTCCAAATAATCGCTCAACTGTTGCAACCCTTGTTGATGATACTGCTCGCCGTACCATCGTTTTAGCTCGATGACATACCGTTGATTTCGATAGGTGATGACAATATCCATGCGCCGTTCACTGGCTACGGTTGGTTCCTTGAATTCAAATCCTCGTCCGTTGATTATCGGGCGGAGGTAGGAAAGGAATAGCAAACGGCCGTTTCGTTCTAAAAACGCCTCGTCCTTATGTGAATAATGCTCTTTCATAAACGCTTGAAAGCGTTGCAAAACCAATTTGACATCCAATCCGCCAACGGCCGTTGATCCAGCCTCATGAATGGTGAAAAACTCAGGGCCGCCAAAGCTGTTAATCTGACCATGCTCTGTACGGTTTAATTTAGAGATCATATACGCATAAATGCGCTGTTCAAAAATCCGATTATGAATTTTACATCGCCCTTGCGCCGATTCTGTAATAATGCCGTATAAATGCCCTAAATTAATGATGGGGTCGCTGATTGTAAAGGTGAAACGCTTGCCATTGATGACGATTTGGAAGATGAATTCATATAAATCAGGGTTGTTTTCCAAATTTTTGGCAAGGCTGTCAAATAACGTGGTGGTATACCCATCAGCCGCGATTAGTTTGAAAGCTGATTCGACATCATCAAGCGACCAATTTTTGTCGGCACGGTTTACGATAATGGTTTCATCAATAAATTTGCACATTTTACTGACCAGATACGGGTATCCAGAACTGTAGTAATACAGTCGTTCGGCAATGGCAGACTTATCCATCTCGATCTGCTTATCTTGAGCATAATCATCAAGCATCGTTTCAATTTCATGCGGCGCAAAACTTAAATCAACCGTAAAGTCAACGGCAATGTTCCATGGGCTGTTGTAACCAGAGGCTTTTCCGTCTTGAATTTTTTGTTTAAGTGTTTTTATATCATGTACGCCAGCTAAAATGATGGATTGAAAAGTATGGTCGCGTCCTTTATCCTGTTGCAAGTATTTATGTCGTAATATGCTCAAAAAATCTAGGAAAAGTTGGTTGTTGCTGCTTTTGTCCACTTCATCAATCATTAAAATAAGCGATTGTTGTGGAACCATATCTCGTTTTAGCTTGGTAATAAAACGGGAAAGTGCTTGCAAATTTAAAGTTGTTTCAAGATGTTCCTGTGTAAATGCGGCTAATTTTGGTAATTCCAAGAATTCAAACTCGTTGATTAGCATATCTAAAAATGCACGAATAAATGAAGCCGGATTTTGATAACTATAGCTGTCAATCTCTTCAAAACTGATCGTTAAGGCCAGATAATCATCGCGTAGATTCAGTTTGTTTCCAAGCAAAAACATAGTCGTCGTTTTACCAAATTGACGAGGGCGATTGATGGTAAAGTATTCACCCCATTCTATGAGTTGAATAATTTGTTGTAATTTTATAGAGGTGTCAACCATATAATGACGATGGGGGATGCAGATTCCTGTATCGTTAAATCTTTTTTTTATCATAACTCACTTTCCTTTCTCACAGCCAATTGGCGGCGAATGTCATTATATCGTTCACGGGTGAGCGGGTATTTGCTGGCGATGGCGATGGCGATGATGAAAAATAGGGCAGGAACGGCCGTTGTCAGAACCCTAATTGTCAGTAGCGCAGATTCAGGCTGTT
>CAYSDT010000047.1:9864-11345 GCA_964429835.1 uncultured Ardenticatenaceae bacterium
AGAAACAAAAGCGGGATGGCGAGGCTGAAACTCCAAATAACGGCCGTTAACGCATACCCCGTTTGCAACCCAAACCATCGCCCGAACACATCTTCCGCCAACAGCGTGAAAAACGCCCCCGTCACCAACGCCGCCAGAATGGAAACACTGATACGCCAGCCAGCCAAATCGCTGCGCTCGTCATAATCGCTCGTCAATTCAGGGGTGAGGGCGGTGTATGGTACGTTGACGATGGTGTACATCGTGTCAAAAAGGAGGTAGGCGATGGCGTAATACAGTGCCAGCCAGTTGGTATTATCCGTCGGGGGGATGAGAAAAAGTAGAATGAAGGTGAGGGCAAAAGGGATGGCACCAAAAAGGATAAACGGCCGTCTTCTTCCCCAGCGCGTATCCATTCGATCACTAATCATGCCGATGAGCGGGTCGTTGATGCTGTCCCACAACTTGCCCACCAGTACGACTGTTCCCGCCAACGCTGGATTTACGCCGACGACGTTGGTCAAAAATACAAACCAAAACGCATTTCGTGCAGTCGTTGCTGCTGATGCACCCCAATCACCCGCCCCATAAATCATTTTGGTACGGCGGGAAAGTGCAGAAGGGGCAGGAGTCATAAAGCAAAAATGACAGTTATTGCTAACTGTCATTGAAAGAACTGGTTAATGGCACATGCTTTAATTGACAATTGATCATTGACAATTAGCAATTGACAATTTTAGAAGGTGATGTCTAGTAAATTCTCCGCTAATGCCCGCAATTTATCCACTTCCATATCGCTCAGGAATTTTGCCGTTTCAAAATAAGGCATGTTGACTGGTTTAAGGAAGAATTCTTTCATTTCGGGCGACAATTCACGATATGTCACCAGCATTTGCTGTTCGGCTTCATGTCGTTTCAGCGGGCCAACCTCGTCTTCAACAAAATCATTGATGGATAGTCCTAAGAATTTGCTCATCGCTTCCAGATGAAGGTAAGGAACGGCCGTTTCTCCCGTTTCATACGCCTCCACCTCTTTCACGCTGATGCCCGCCTCAGCCGCCATATCTTTAGTCGATTTGCGTGCTTTCAGCCGCTTTTGGCGCAAATTGATGCCCACAACGCGATTCCGCAATGCTAACATCTGTTCATAATTGACTTGACCTAAATCATCAAGCGAATCATGCCCCCAGAAGTAACCCATCGACACTTTGAGGAACAGTGCCAACAGTTCTAAATCAGCCAGCGAGACGAAGCGGTCGCCGCTTTCAAGGGCGGCGTACTCTTCCTCATTCAGGTTCAAGATGCGGGCGCAACTGGCAGGAGAACGTTGCACATGCTCGCGTGCATTTTTAATCAATTCTCCAAGAATTACAGATTTGGATTGATACTCTTCACTGCTCATAGGGTTGCTCTCATTCGTTCATGTTGTATACACATTATGTATATCTAGGCGAGGGAATGGTAACATAAGAAAGCGTCACTCGCAATTTGTATTCATGCTA
>CAYSDT010000048.1:0-3424 GCA_964429835.1 uncultured Ardenticatenaceae bacterium
GGGGTAAACGGCCGTTTTTGGCAAGTACAAGTAGCGGAAGAATGGTTCACTCTCGAAGGCGAAGCCGTAGGAGTGAACCATTCTGTAGCGGGGGAAACCACTTTCCCGCCCCGCTCCAGATTGGTTCATTCTGGCAGAATGAACCAATCATCGCTATGCAGAATGTGTCATGGGGGAAATGGTGGGGTAAACGGCCGTTTTTGACAAGTGATCAACAATCGTAATCGTAATCGTTCGTCGTGATCGTGATCGAAAAAAGACGATCACGATCACGACCCCGCAATCCACTATTTTTTGCTAAAATACCCATTGGCAGGCACGTTTGCCCCTTTTTGGGCGATGTTTCCTAATACGCCCCGTACACGCTATACTATTTGGGTGCGTTTCATTTGCTTAAAAACTAGCCGCTTCCTGAGCCTTTCGGCAAGTTCAAGAACCACCTGTCGAAGGCAGATGCGGTCGAGAGCAGAGATAGTTTCGACTTCGACAGGCTCAGCCTCCGTTAGTCGGGCTAAAGTAAATGAAACACACCCATATTATTATGACTCTACTTTTCGTTTCGGCAGAATTTGCGCCATGACAGGCAAAAGTTAAACTTTTTTCAATGGACTCATCTTATTAAAGATCGCATGGGATTATCAGGGATGTGTTAGTCGCGGTGATACGCTTCACCCCCGCTGTTGTGCATTATTACCATTGATTACATAATCCCAACTCATCTGAAACAGACCCATTGATAATTGCGGCTTATCCGCATTAGATAAACTAGTAACATCTCAATAACTTGGGGTAAAGACCTGACAGGTTTTTCAAAGATACTCGTGTAAAACAAGAGGTCTGGATGAAACCTATCAGGTCTCCCCGAAATATTGAGAAGATACATAAACTATGCAAATAGACATCCTCACCCTGTTCCCCGCCATGTTCGGCGGTTATTTTGATGAAAGCATGATGCGCCGCGCTCAGGCGATGGGGCAGTTGGCGGTGCAGATGCACAATATCCGCGACTACGCCGCTGGCAAACATCGCGTCACCGATGATCCGCCATTTGGCGGCGGGGGGGGGATGGTGTTGAAGCCTGAGCCGATTTTCGGTGCGGTCGAAGCGATTGAGCGGACGGACGACACGCCCATCATTTTATTATCGCCACAAGGACGGCCGTTTACGCAAGCCATCGCCCAAGAATTGAGCCATCACCCCCATTTGATTTTACTGTGCGGACGGTATGAAGGGGTGGATGAACGTGTACGCCAACAGTTGGTCACAGACGAAATTTCGATTGGCGATTATGTGTTGACTGGCGGGGAACTGGCGGCGATGGTGTTAGTCGATGCCATCACCCGCCTGCTGCCTGGCGTGTTGGGGGCGAAGGGGGCGGCGGATGATGACAGCCATGCGACGGGGTTGCTCGAAGGGGCGCATTACACGAAACCCGCCCTCTTCCGCAAGTGGGCGGTGCCAGATGTGTTGCGTTCTGGACACAACGGCAAAATCGCCCGTTGGCGGCGGGAAGGGGCGTTGCGGCGCACATGGGAACGACGGCCGGAAATGTTATTAACGGCCGTTCTTAGCGAAGAAGATAAGTGGTTTTTACAAGAGCTAGCAGGGGAGCAGGGGGGATGAGGAGCAGGGGAGATGGGTTCAATCTCCAATCTCTAATCTCCATTTTTCAATGAATATCAAAGATATACAACGCGCATTGGCACAACCAGATTTTGATGGCGTTGCCGCGCAAATGAAGATGTCCCCATCGTATCGTGGGGATTTGATGGTGCAAAAGCAAGCCGCGCCCCGTTTGGGCGGCGTGCTGGCACTGCTTTTTTGCCGCGATGAGAAGTTAAACGTGGTGCTGACCCGTCGGCATGACGAACTGACCAATCACGCGGGGCAAATTTCGTTTCCGGGCGGCAAACATGATCCGCCAGAGAGCTTGGAACAGACAGCGTTACGCGAAACGTATGAAGAGGTGGGAATTGCAGAAACGGCCGTTACCGTCATCGGCTCCCTGTCCTCGTTATACATTCCGCCCTCAAATTTTGAGGTGCATCCGTTTGTGGGATGGTGTCATGGGGGAAAACGGCCGTTTTTTCAGCCAAATGAAGGTGAAGTTGCCGAGATATTGGAAACGCCGTTGCATTATCTGGCCGATCCGCAAAATCGCGGCATAGAAACGCGCCAATTTCGTGACAAAACTGTCCGCGTCCCCTACTTTAACGTGCAGGGCTACCAAGTCTGGGGGGCGACGGCGATGATTTTGAATGAATTACTGGAACGAATGGGGACAATTGATAGTGGATAATGAAAACGCGCTTTCAACAGGCTTCACCTATCAGGCATCGGTTTTTAACCGATGACGCGCTTCATGCGAGTGCCTTGACCATTTGCCAATAGATTAGGTCGTAACGGCCGTTAATCCCCCGCCCCAATCCCCCAATTGATGGTAATAATGCGCCAACCACCGATTCGACCAGCCCAACGCCTTCGTCTGCAAAATGATATTCTTCACCTGATCACGGCCGATTTTAGCCTCAGCCAACAGCACATCCGTGTTCCCCTGACTTTTTTCCAACGTCGCCACTGCGAAGAAAAACGGCCACATCAACGACAATCGAATTCCGTGGAAGCGACGCGGAAACAGGGTGATGTAATCCAGCCCATGATTAAGGTGACGGACAGCTTTGCTCGTCAATTTATTGACCACCAGCATCGAATCATCGAGCCGCTACGGGTCCAAAAGCGTGTCACGGGTCAGCCCCACTTCCTGCATGTACGTTTGTGGCACAAACACCCATCCACGCGCATGATCTTTGGGAATGCCACGAATGATGTTGACAGTCTGTAACGCCAGCCCGCACTGTCGCGCCAGCGGCATTAGCTCCGCTTTGCGCTCATTAATGCGCGGCGAATACCATGCAAACAGATCGGTGACGAGGTAGCCAACACGCCCTGCCACTTCGTGCATATAATCGTCAAGAGCGGCTTCATCTTCAACATAAGGGCCGTGATCTTGCCAGCGTGCCATGCCCAATGTGGTGCGGCGCACGCGGGTCAAAATCGGCTCTTGCAATCCATCGGGCAATTGGTGTAGCCAATCCAGCACCAGCCCTGCATTTTGAGCGACGTGGACTTCGGGGTCGTTACTGTCTAAATCGGTGATGCGCTCTGTCAGGCGGGCAACATCCTCTTTTCCTTCTAATACGTCTGCCCACACGCGCAGCAAACTGGATTTACGCTCGGCATTCATCGTTTCGTTGTCTTCCAAACAGTCAGACACGCGCAATAACAGGTAAGCGTTGGCGGTTGCTTCGCTTAACAAGCCCGGCAGTTGTTCGATGGATAGTGCAAATGTGCGGCTCACCCCGCGCAACATCTCAATACTTTGCTTCATACGGCTATTTTACCTCTGAACTTATACGAATGATGT
>CAYSDT010000048.1:3524-5664 GCA_964429835.1 uncultured Ardenticatenaceae bacterium
CGTATTGTAACATAGCGCGGGCTGAGTGGGGGAGGATAAACATTGATTCACAGGGTTTTCTATATCAAGCAGATATAACCATGAACAAAAATGCAGTACTTTTGTACTAATATATTGTTTTCCATCATTGTGTGATCAATAATTGCAGATGCAGTGTGTGTAATTTTGACCGTCACAACTTTGACTGAAGTAGCGTCAGAAATAAGAAATGCCAGTTGAAGTAATAAAAATAATCGTAAACGATTTTATATTAGGGAGGTATTCAAAGATGAAACCAAATGTACGACGTATATTAGAAATAGGATCAGTTTTGTTATTTGTAGCGATAATAGCTGTTATGGGTATTGTTGCTGAACAAGGGCGCGAGGTAGGGGCAAGTGAAGTTGAAAATGGATGTAGTGCTTATCCATATCCTGTATGTGGTTGTTCTGCATATCCTAGCCAAGAATCATATCCATATCCATACCCTGTAGATTGCACGCAATATTTACCTGCGATTACAGTTCCATATCCTGGTCAATAAGGCGTATTCAACAGCTGATTTAGAAAGCAAAAACGGCCGTTATAAACGGCCGTTTTTATTTCCAATAATTAATACCTGACAGGTTTCGGAAACCTGTCAGGTATTTTTGTTTACTCGTCTAACAGTTTTGCCAACAAACCAACACGGTCGTTGAAATCATCAATCAACGCATCCAACTCATCAATGTGGCCGCTGATTCCTGTCCAGTAATCACGGTCGTACCATTGCGCTTGAATTTCTTCGTAGGTTTTTCCTTGTTGCTCTACCCATGTGTAGTATTTCAGGTTATGCACCCGTCGTTTATCAAGGTAGGTCAACTCTTGCATGTTGTCGGTAGTGACGGCTTGCAGGTAACGGACAAAAACGGCCGTTGCATCTGCCGCTGTAAACTCACCCTTCTCGGCCGTCATCTCTTCCAAGCGACTGCCGTACATTTCCATCGAATCCGTCGCCATCGAAATGATGACATCGCTGCTGTCCATCTCGTAATACTTGGCAAACTTAATTGCCGACACCAGATTGGCAACACTGGAAATGCCCAGTAGTTCCAATGAATCCACAAATGCCGCGTCCATCCCTAGCTCAACCAAAAACGCCTTGCCAGCATCTTCATTAAACAAACGGATGAGGTTCATTGGGTCATTATCGTCAATCGCGGTCACAAAATCGGTGCTTTTGACGTTATGAACCCACGGAATATGCTTATCGCCAATTCCTTCGATGCGATGTGCGCCAAAGCCATTATTGAGAATGGTGGGGCATTGCAACGCCTCGCTGGCGACGATTTTACTGTTGGGGAATTTCACTTTCAGGTAATCACCAGAGGCAATCGTGCCGCCAGAGCCTGTGCTGGAGACTACGCCGCGGAAGGTGTCGCCCTCTTCCATCACCTGTTCCAGCACTTCCAACATCGCGGGGCCAGTGATTTCATAATGCCACAGGTAGTTACCAAACTCATCAAATTGGTTGAAGATGACCAAATCTTCACCAGACTCGCGCAGTTCCCAGCATTTGTCGAAAATTTCCTTGACATTACTTTCGGAACCGGGTGTGGAGATAGTTTCGTCAGCAACATTGGCTAACCAATCAAACCGCTCTTGGCTCATCTCTTCGGGCAAAATGGCGATGGATTCGCAAGCTAACAGTTTTGAATCGTATGCACCGCCACGGCAATAGTTGCCTGTGGACGGCCAGACTGCTTTTTGGGTCGTGGGGTCAAATTGTCCCGTCATTAAGCGTGGTACAAGGCAGCCGAACGCCGCGCCAACTTTATGTGAACCAGTGGGGAACCATTTACCGACCAGCATGACGATTTTGGCATCTACGCCTGTCAATTCGGGTGGGAATTCGATGTAGTTTGCGCCACCAAAGCTGCCGCCATCTGCGGTTGGTTCGTTGTGCCATGTGATGCGGAACAGGTTCAGTGGGTCAATGTCCCACAAACCAACATCTTTCAGTTTTTCCTTGATTACATCAGGAATCAGCGAGGGGTCGCGCTGTTGCTTGAAGGTGGGGATGATAATGTTACGCTCGCGGGCGCGTTGGACAGCACGTTCGAGTGCGTCTTGGTCATGAATGGTTAAATCAATTAAATTTGTCATATTTTCCTATGGTTAT
>CAYSDT010000048.1:5764-7599 GCA_964429835.1 uncultured Ardenticatenaceae bacterium
ATCGCTTCAATAATCGCCCCTGCCAGATAGAAAGCCGCATTATTATACGAATACGTTTCTCCGAGAGGAGCTAACTGCTCCAACTCAGCCATCAACGCCACATAACGGCTGGCCGCGTCGTCCCCTTCGCCCGTATCCTCGAATAAATCACCAACCCAGCCAGCCGTGTGTGTCAACAAATGGCGAATGGTCACTTGTGCGGTGACGGTTTCATCGGCCACCCGAAAATCGGGCAGGTACGATTGCACCGTCGCGTCCAAATCCAGTTTGCCTTGTTCGACCAACTGCATCATCAGCAACGCTGTGAACGTTTTTGTGATGGAGCCAACCTGAAACAGTGTGTCTTCAGTGACAGGCAGCGGATGTTCGACATTGGTCACGCCAAATGGCAAAATGTGCGTCTCGCCATCCTGCCACACGCCGACAACCGCACCAGGTATTTGATGGGTGTCCATCGTTTCCGTTACAAATGTGTCCAATCGAGTAAAGAGTGTGTTCATAAGATTAAATTTGAAAAATCTGCGTGAATCTGCGTAATCTGCGGATTATCCTTACAAATCAGCCATCACCCGTTTCAAATCAGTCAATGTTGGTTTTACATGATTGGCAACTGTGCCTGATAGCTTAACGGCCGTCATTGCACTTTTCACATCTTTCAACCCATTGCCTGTGTTTAACACCACAATACGGTCATCAGCCTTGACCAATCCCAGTTCGACTGCTTTCACCAGCCCTGCGTAGGCGGCTGCGCCAGCGGGTTCGGCAAAAACGGCCGTTCCTCGTGCCAATTCCGTAATCCCATCCAAAATCTCCGCGTCCGTGACGCAAACATACGCCCCGTCCGTTTCGACAACCGCCGCCATCGCTTTCATCCGGTCGCGGGGCATCCCCGCGTTGATTGAATCGGCGATACTGTTTGCCGCGACAGCACTTTTCGTCAACACATCTTCCTCATTTTTCCACGCCTGATAAAGGAAGCTGCTTTTTTCTGCCTGCACACCAATAATGCGCGGCATTTGCTCGATCCAGCCCATTGCCAGTAAATCTTTCAACCCTTTATGAATGCCGCCGATGATGCAACCATCACCCACGCTGACGAAAATCACGTCGGGTGCATCCCAGTTGAGCTGTTCGCAAATTTCGTAACTCGCGGTCTTTTTACCCTCGCTCATGTATGGATTGTAGCCCGTGTTGCGGTTGTACCAGCCGTACTCATCGGCCGCTTGCAAGCACAATTCAAACGCATCATCATACGTTCCCTTGACCAGCATCACCTCCGCGCCATACGTCAATAATTGCGCGATTTTGGCCGATGGAGCCGATTCTGGCACAAAAATGACGTTCGGATGCTGCACACTGGCGCACAATCCCGCCAAAGCCGCCGCCGCATTGCCCGTACTCGCAGTCGTAATAGGAATCAGCGGAGCTTCTCCCCCGCTCCCCTGCTCCCCTGCTCCCCTGCTTTCCCGCGCCTTTACAACGGCGATGGCACTCGCCCGATCCTTAAAGCTGGCGGTCGGATTACGGCCGTCATCTTTCACCCACACATGGTTCAACCCCAACGGTTTTGCCAGACGGGGCGCGTCGTACAACGGCGTACCGCCAACAGCCACAGGCGGCACGTCCGCATCGGGGGCGATGGGTAACATTGCTTTGTAACGCCAGATGGTTTTGTCGCTATCCTGTGCCAACGTCCCTTTGCTGATGCGCGAAAGGATAACGTCGTAATCGTAAACAACGTCCAAAATCCCCTCATTTCCATGATCAGGACAGACGTACTCAACCTCATCGGGCGCATACTCTTTGCCGCAAATAAGGCATTTCAAATGCTTAAT
>CAYSDT010000048.1:7699-11109 GCA_964429835.1 uncultured Ardenticatenaceae bacterium
ATGTGCGTTCCCGCTTCACCGCGTAATGCTTGACCCATCTGCGCGGGGGAGGTGACGATGGCGTGTTTGCCGCCGTTTTCCAGATAGCGAATGACCGCTTCAACTTTTGGTTTCATACTGCCAGGCGCAAATTGATTGTCGTCCAAATACGCTTGTGCTTGCAGCGTATTCATCTGATCAATTTCTTCCTGTTCGGGTGTATTGAAATTGATGCAGATTTTTTCAACGGCCGTGCTGATCAAATACAAATCGGCGTTCAACTGTTGTGCGAGTAGACCACTTGCCCGATCCTTGTCGATGACGGCGTACACGCCTGCCAATTCGCGCAATTCGCCTTTCGTGTTGTGGATAACAGGAATGCCGCCGCCGCCAACGGCAATAACGATATTGCCAGCCGCTACCAATGTGCGAATTGCATCTTCTTCAATTACCCGCAACGGGATGGGTGAGGCGACCACACGCCGCCAGCCGCGTCCCGAATCTTCGACGACTTTCCAGCCTTCTTTTTCGTATTTCCGCGCTTCTTCTTCGCTCATAAAGCCGCCAATCGGTTTGCTGGCGTTTTCAAAAGCGGGGTCGTCTTTGCGTACCAACACCTGCGTCACAACAGAAACGACGGGTTTACGAATGTCGCGGCTGTACAGTTCATTCCGCAACGCTTGTTGCAACATATACCCAATCGACCCTTGCGTGTCGGCAACAATCATGTCCAGTGGGGTCGTATGCACTTCATCGGCTGCGATTTCGTTGCGCCGCATGATGTAACCAACTTGCGGCCCATTGCCGTGCGTGATGACCAATGTCCAGCCATCTTCAATCATGTCAGCCAAATGGCGACACGTTTCCCGCACCGCGTCCCATTGATGGGGTACGTCGGGATTATCTTTGTCTGAAATCAGTGAATTGCCGCCAATTGCAATAACGGCCGTTTTTGCACTCATAAAACCTCCAAAATACATACCGTAGGGGCGGGATGGCGCGGCATAATCTCATCATAAACACATAATCTCTTTTCCGCGCCATCTCGCCCCGCAAGGGGGCGAGACAGACGGGATTGAGGTATTGGTTTACAGAAAAGATGTTAGCCCGTCTGTCCCGCCCCTACAAATTATTTATGACATCAGCAAAGCCATCACAGCTTTTTGAACGTGCAAACGGTTTTCCGCTTCATCCATAACCACACTTTGCGGGCCATCAAGGACTTTGCTGGTCACTTCAATGTCACGGTCAGCGGGCAGCGGGTGCATGTAGATCGCATCTTTCTTGGCGAGTGCCATTTTGGCATCGTCAACAAGCCAATTCTTGTATTTGTCTTGCAAGATTTTGCCCTCTTCTGGGTCGGCGGTGGTCATCAGCGGCCCCCAAGATTTAGCGTAAATCACGTCAGCATCTTTGTACGCATCTTCCATGTTATCCATCACTTCAAAGCTCGTGCCGAACAGTTCTGCTTGCTCACGCGCTTGTGCCATGATTTCGGGCATCAGTTGGAATTCTGGTGGATGGGTCAACACAACATCCATGCCAAAGCGCGGCATCTGCAAGATGAGCGATTGCGGTACGGAAATTGGTTTGAGGTATGAAGACGCATACGCCCACGACACCACAATTTTCTTGCCGCGTAAATTTTTGCCCTTTTTCTCCTGAATGGTCATCAGGTCGGCCAAACATTGGTGCGGATGGTAAATGTCGCATTGCATGTTCAAAATCGGAGCGCGGGACGCTTCGGCAACGAGATTGAGGTAACGGTTGCCGTCACCCCAGTCGCAATGGCGAATAGCGATACCGTCGAAATAACGGCCGTAAATATCGCCCATCTCTTTTTCGGTGTCGCCGTGCGAAATTTGTGTTGTTTTGCTGTCAATAAATGCACCATGACCGCCCAACTGTGCCATCCCTGCTTCAAACGAGCCGCGCGTGCGCGTGCTGCTGAAGAAGAACAACATCGCCAACGCTTTATCGCGCAAGTAAGCGTGCGGCAACCCTAACGCTCGCTTCATCTTCAAATCATATGCTAACTCCAGCACTGTCTCGACTTCTTCTTTCGAGAAGTCTAAATCACTAATAAAATCACGTCCTCTTAATCCAGTCTGCATTTTATTTCTCCTTTACTATATCTTTCTAATTATGACGGGCATAATTAATTTTTTAATAAGTCATTCCTGCGAAAAAGATGGATTCCTGCCTTCGCAGGAATGACTGTTGAGTCGTTTTATTTATTTAATCATTGCGGGGAGCAATGCGTAGAACTTTGTTGCCGCTACCACGTCAGCCAACGGCACATGCTCGTTGACGGCGTGGGCGTAAATTTCGTTGCCGGGGCCGAAGCCGATGCTGGGGATGCCCAGTTTGCCTGCCCAATAGTTGCCATTGGTCGAGAAATCCCACTTGCCTTGCCCGAACGGGTCTTCGCTGTTCCAGAGGGCTTTCATCGTTTCGATGCCAGCTTGCACGAAGGGATGGTCTTCTGGGTATGCCCATGAAGGGAAGTATTGTTCGTACTCGTAGACTGCGCCTGTGTGGCTGGGTTCGGTATAGGTCAAGCCGTGCATCTCGAAATCTTCTTTTGTCTCTTCGGGGATGATGGCGTTGAGTTGTTCGCGTACAAGTTCCTTTGATTCGCCAAAGGTGATGCGGCGGTCGATGAAAATCGTGCATTCGTCAGGGACAGCATTATTGCTGGGGCTGACGCTGCTGATTTTGGTGACGGTGATGCGCCCTAAGCCCAAGAAATCGTCGGGGGTGAAGGTTTCTTCCAACGTGGAGATCGCTTTCACAACGGGCATCATTTTGGTGACGGCATTGTCGCCCATGAAGTTGCTGGCGGCGTGTGCGCTTTTGCCTTTGCAGGTGATTTCCAACTCGTACCGCCCTTTGTGGCCGCGATACACTTTCATGTTGGTCGGTTCGCCGATGACGACGAAGTCGGGGGTGACATTTTCCCAATCGTGGAAGGCGGCACAGCCTACGCCGTCGCACCACTCTTCGATGTTGCCCAAAACGTAGCAGGTGAAGCCGTCCAGCAGGCCAAGATCGCGTGCCATTGCCAAACCATAAATCATGCCGGGCGTACTGTTCTTTTCATCCAGTGCGCCGCGTGCGTATAACATGCCATCTTCCACTTTGCCGACGAAGGGATCCCACTCCCACTGTTCGGGATCGCCGATGCCGACGGTATCAATATGGGTGTCGTAGAGCAACACCTTGTCGCCCGTGCCGATTTTGCCGACGATGGAGCCGTATTTGTCTACGAATACCTCGTCAAAACCGAGTTTTGTCATTTCTTCGCCGATGCGCTTACCGACGGCTTCAATGTCGCTGTCCATGCTGGGGATGGCGACAATTTCGCGGAAGAATTTGAGAATGTCGCCTTCAGCGGCGGCTACTTTTTCGTTAAGTTGTTGAATAATTTT
>CAYSDT010000049.1:0-11100 GCA_964429835.1 uncultured Ardenticatenaceae bacterium
GGGGATAACCGTCAAATCAAAGCCAAAATAGTCACGAAGCTGAACGGCCGTTTCCATCACCGCGCTATGTTCAATGTCCGAAATAATCAGATGATTGCCGCCGCCATTGTGCCGAGCCTGCATCATCACCCCGCGCAACGCTAAATTGTCGCTGGCCGACCCGCACCCCGTAAAAACAATCTCGTCAGGATGGGCGTTGAACTGTGCCGCAATGCGTTCACGCGCTTGCTCTAAGGCACGATGGGCAAAACGGCCGTGTTCGTGTGAAGACGACGGATTGCCATACGTTTCCGTCCAATACGGCAACATCGCTTCAATAACATCTGGATGCACGGGCGTTGATGCCGCGTGGTCAAGATAAATATGTGGTTTACGCATAATTTTCTCAAAATGGGACACTGATTAAACAGATAAACGCAGATTGGCTTCGCTTGCTTTTATCAGTGTTCATCAGCGCAATCAGTGTCCAAATTTTCTTTTTACATCATTGACAACGGAATCATCTCCGCCACGATCTCTTCTGGTCGATCCACCGCTTCACCCGACAAGCTCCACGCCCCCGTGTGCGTCACCCGCACCGTGACCATTTCACCCTTCAATTCACGCGGATCATCGAAGAAGATCAGCTTCCCCTGCGGTGTACGCCCGCGCCAACGCCCCTTGTGCCGCTCCTCGACCAGCACCGCCAACTCCTGATCCATCCATTGTGTCATTTTTTCTTCCGAAATGCGCTTTTGCAACCCTTCAATCAGATGATACCGTCGCCGTTTTTCCGCATCGGACACATCATCTTCCATGCGGCGGTCGCTGACCGTGCCGGGACGCGGGCTGTACCGCGCCAGATGGACTTTGCTCAGGCGCAACTCTTCCAAAATATCATACGTTCTCTGGAATTGTTCATCCGTCTCGCCCGGAAAGCCAACGATGATGTCACAATTTATCGCCGCATCAGGCACAATCGTCCGTATGCGATGGACTAAATCGCGGTACTGTTCGCGGGTATATTCGCGCTTCATGTTGTGCAGCACATCATTATCGCCTGCCTGAATTGGCACTTCAATTTGAGGCATTACCTTTGGCAAATCGGCGATGGCGTGCAAAATTTCATCGGTCATGTAGTTGGGATGACTTGTTAAAAAGCGGATGCGCTCCAGCCCATCAATGCCGCTGATGACGCGGAACAGGTCGGCCAGCGTTGGCCCATCTTCCACATCTGTGCCGTAACGGTCAACGATTTGCCCCAGCAGCATTACCTCTTTCACCCCTTGCGCCACCAATGAGCGCACTTCGGCGGCGATGGAACCTATCGGGCGACTGCGCTCTATCCCCCGTTTTTGCGGGATGATGCAGAAACTGCACGCATGGGAACAACCGTACACAATCGCCACAGGTGCAGTCACCTGTTCGCCGCGCTGGTCGGCTGGCAAAATCACTTCGCCATCCTGCCAAGCGTGTAATTGGGCGATGGTTGCCTTGTCGATGGCAAGGTCTTCGCCCTTTTGCAGATGTTGGATGAGCGGTTTTCCATCGGATGATGGCTCCATAAACACATCGACAAACGGGAACGTCTCTTCCAGCGTTTCGTTGCCGCGCACACCGACCACGCACCCCATCACGGCGATGGTTTTGCTGGGGTCTTTGTCTTTCAGCGGCTTGAGATTGACGATTTTATTGTACGCCTTGTCTTCCGACTGTTGCCGCACGGTGCAGGTCTGCACCACGACGACATCGGCCGTGTTCATGTCAGGGTTGTTGCGATACCCCAGCTTTTCCATTTCAGTTGCGACGCGGCGAGCGTCAGCATAATTCATCTGGCATCCTGTGATCCAGAAGTGGTATGTTTTTGTCATAATTTTAGGGTTAAAATCCATGTTTGAGATGTTCAAACATGGCGGCTTTAGCTTCATTCACCATATCAAGTGAATCCACTTCTATCACTGGTACGTCCAGATTATTAAATATGGGTTGCAAAACGGCCGTTATTTCAGGAGTCTGTGTGTATATCTCATAAGGCATTATATTGCTTTGCAATAGCAATCTAGCTACTTCTTCAGGCACTGTCTCATACATATCAACCAAAGTGGGCAGCGGCATAAGCATTTCCTGAGCTAATATCATCCCGCTATCGACATCTACGATCATCAAGGAGAATGGGTAATATGGATATTCATCCCCTCTTTCCATTACAGGGGTCATAACCATGAACAAGTCGATCTCAACAGAATTACCAACACGCGGCACATTCTGTAATGCCTCATACATTGAGCTAACAAGAAATGCAGTGATTTCTTCTTCTGTAAATGGGGCGACGGGACCGATTTTATCTGCCCACATAATTTCGCCATCTACTACTGTTGGTATACGCAGTAAATACATTTCTTCATCATCATCAACATCATCAGGATACAATAAGCTCATATCTTCTTTACAGCGAGATGCCACGTCCAATGTTTGCTCCAGAACGTGCGTTAGAAAGGGTATCTGCTCTTTGTCTAAAATCCATAATGGACATCCTGGTCTGATAGTACGAAATACAGGATATGCAAAGCGGCCTCTGTATTTCAATTTCAATCGACGCATGACGTTCATGTCTTCTTTTTCAACCATGTCTTGATCTTCAAAAGATGCCTGCATTTGTGGAATAAGCATCAAACGGCTGCCTACTTCCCACTCATCATTAACGTCAGCAACATTTGCTAAATCTCCGAATTGATGAATGGCATTCGCACCCAGATATACAGCCACAGACAGATGCTCTCCTAACATTCCCATCACGCTGACGTAGCCAAATTCGCCAGTTTTTGGGTCTTGCACACCAAAAATGGACTCTTCTCTCATCCATCGCCAAGGAGCGAGTTCTTTTACGCGCTCTGCAACTTCATATAATGGCCGCCATTCCTCAGCCATCCGTTGTCGTTTGGAAATTCTTACTTTTCGTGGTGACATTTCTTACCTCTATATCTCATCTTTCTTTCCAATAAGTATCGCCTCAGTGAGGCAAAATTCGATTCTATCGCTGCTGACTTGGGGTGTCAAAAAGGCGGCGACGGGTTCGGGGGCTTGCAGGAGCATCGCTTGCAGACGGGTGGTGTTGGCGGCGGAAACGTTCATGCGGGCTGCCCAGCGATGGAAATTCATCGTTTTGGGCGCGGTTTCGGTGTGGGTAAGGGTGAGATTGGCTTGTTTAACGGCCGTTTTCCACTCCCACACCCCCAAACAGCGACGATGACTGGGGTCACGCAATTTTTCAAACGCATTCACATACTCACCCGCCTGCCGTTGCAGCCGCGCCTTTTTGCCGCGCCGATAACTGCCCGGCACGACATTATCTACAACCGCCAGCGTTCCACCAGAACGCAACACCCGCGCCGCTTCGCGCAAAAACTGGTCAATATCGTTGAAATGGTGCGGCGCAATGCGGCAGGTGACAAGATCGAATGATTCATCTTCAAATGGTAACGCTTCCGCATTTCCTAATTGCAGGGTGATGTTTTCAATCTGTCGTTTGGCGGCTTCTTCTGTTGCCACGGTCAACATTTCGGGGGTGATGTCAACGGCCGTTACCCATTCCACATGCGGTGCAAAAGCAAACGCGGTATGTCCCGCCGCCGTTGCCACATCCAACACCTGCCAATCGGGTTGCGGCGCGGTCAATTCCACCAGCCGCGCCAAACTTGCCCCTTTTGCATGGACGGCACTGGTTGCATATTTCTCGGCGTTTGCGCCAAATTGGGTTTGAACTGTTGTATCCATAAAAATTTTATCCGCAGATTTCGCCGATTAGCGCAGATTTTTTTAGTTAGTAATCTGCGTAAATCTGCGAAATCTGCGGATCATTCCACTTAAAAATCAGTGTCCTATCTCCACAAAAACGGCCGTTTCACACCCCATCCCATGCTCAATCATTGCCTCATTTCCGCTTCTCGCTTCAATCAAACGCAACATGCCTTCATCAGCAATTAACAACCATTCACCATCCCCCGACCATTCTAACGAAAAAAGTTCCTCTTGCAACGTAGCATAATCATCAACCACCCCTTCCCCCAAATCATAAATTTGTACCATGCCATTCTCGTGATGCGCCAAAAAACGCCCCCCGATAGCCACTTTTTCATCCACCAACACAACCGCCTCAACAACGGCCGTTTGTGGATTAAATACAAATACGCCCGCATCGCTCTCAATTAGCCAACGGTCAAGGGAAACGGCCGTTATTCCATCCAAATCCAGCGTCAACGGCCGTTTTTCAACAGGTAACTCATCCAACAACAGCGCGGCGGTGATGGTTGGCTCCATCATTTCAGGCAACACGCTGTCCGCCAGCGTCAGTTGCACAACATCCCCATTTTCGCGCAGATAACCATAGCTGGCATGGTCAATCCAGAAGGGCGAACGGCCGTTTTCAATCGTTTGTAATGGCCGTCCCGCCCCATCCCCCAGCCAAATCATATCGTCGATAATCAGCAATGTATAACGGCCGTCTGGCGACCAAATCAGCCGCGCTTCACTTTCATGCCACCCGTTCCCATCCACCCAGCCCCCTTCAAATTGAGGGAAACGGCTGGGCGGGAACGGAATCAGTCGCTCTGTAGCGGTGATGACCGGCGCAAATCCATCATCCCAGCCGTACAGCACCGCCCCGCTCACATAAAACGGGTCGCCCGTCGTGGTCTGTTGCAAAGTGCCGTCAACATCCTCTAAAACGGCCGTCCACGCCCCATCATACGCCCACACATCTGCGCCGCATTGCATCACGAGCGTTTGCGCGGGGGCGGCAATGGTGGCGCGGGCGATGGGGGGCAGTGTCAGCCCCAGCTTTTCAAGGGCAACAGCGGGGTCTTGCGGGTGGGATGGCGGATCGATTCGCTCGAATTCATGCAGTAACACAGCAACCATCCAGCCCGCGTAGCCGTCACGCAAGGCGGCGTAACCAATTTCATCTGTTGGCACGCCGATGAGGGTGGGGCTGGGTAAAATGAGTCCATCATCCCCCAGCGTGACGGCGCGATAATGGGCGTTGAATGGCAGTAAACTGTGTGCATCGTCGCTGAGGGTTAATTGGAGCGTGAAATCATCGGGGCAGGTGGTGATGGCGCATAAATCAGCCATCACCTGCGCCAAATCAGGCGCAAGTTGGCGGGCGATGGCTTCGTCCCGCTCCCGATACTGAAGAACAAAATCGTCTTCCTGTTGCTGTTGCCAATCGCCCCAAAACGCCTCGTCAGGTGGGGCGAGTTGCCAACTGCTGCCATTGTGCTGGTAAACGGCCGTTTTCTCCAACACAATTGCCCCCTCATATAAAAATGGCGCACTCACTTCCGCACGGGTCAAATCGGGGGAAAGGGTGGCGATGGGAACGTGCGGCGCATTTTCGTACCACAGCCCCATCGCCCCCCGATTGAAAAACAGATCGTCGGCGACGAGTTCTTGCTGCAATAACGCCCATTCCGTTTCGGGAAAAAACATGGCGGTGAACAGTTCATTGTCCCCATCCAAAGCCGCTTGCTGGATGAGTTGATGGGTCAGCAGTACGTTTTGTTCCGCCGCTGCCATCGCCGCATCGGCACGGCGATTGAGCCAATTGATTGTGCCGCCAATGAGCAGGATGAGGATGAGAAAAACGGCCGTTGGCAACCGCCGTCGAACCCATCCTTTACGGGAAGGGGATAAAATCGGCTGGTCAAGCCGTTCACTGTCATCGCCTGTCTGCCAATCAAACATACTACTTTTATTGTCATTTCTGCGAAGGCAGGAGTCCACGCTCTTTGAGAAAATGGATTCCCACCTACGCGGGAATGACAAATTTAAGGTTTAATAAAATTTTCATTCCTTAGAACAATAAAACATCGCCCAGAATGACGAAACATCATTCAGAATAACAGAAACATCGCTCAGAATGGTGAAATATCATTTAGAATGATGAAATACCATTCAGAATAACAGAAATATCGTTCAGAATCGTGCGGCATCGTTCAGAATCGTGCGGCATCGTTCAGAATCGTGCGGCATCGTTCAAAACCGTGCGGCATCGTTCAAAACCGTGCGACATCATTCAAAATCGTGCGGAACCGTTCAAAAACGATACTTAACTATTAAGATGTGCTTATATTAACGCTAATACGGTGGAACGCTGATAAAAAATATGTTTTTCTATCAGCGTTCCACCGTATCAGCGTCCCCATGTAAAGACAAAATCAGTCCGCGTATAAATACCGATAGATGTCGTAGCCGCTGTAAATGCGCTCAATGTAAGAGCGGGTTTCGGGGAAATCGACCGTTTCTACATATAAATCAATGTCATCCCCAGCCGTGCCGTACCAACGCGCCGCGTTGCCCGGCCCACCATTGTAAGCCGACAATGCGGCGTGAACCGTGCCATCAAACGCATCAATCTGCTGATCGAGATAGTAGCCGCCAAAAGCGACCCCAACGTATGGTTTGTATAAATCTTCGTTGACATAATCAGGCCAATTAAGCCGCTGGGCGATGTACGCGCCCGTGTCGGGGATGACTTGGCTTAACCCTTGCGCCGCCGCGCCAGAACGGGCAAAACTCTCGAATAAACTTTCTTGTCGCAGCAGGGCAAATTGAATCAGGGGATCATAACCGTATTGTTCGGCGGTGGTCAAGACCAATTCATCATAATAGACAGGATACGCCAACTGCCCGATGAATTTGGGGGCGGTAAAAACTGTCGCCCCCGTTGCTTCAAGCAAATCGACAGCGGCCAAGATGGACGAGCGGTACAGCCCCAAATCGCGGAAATAAAGGGCGAGGTGGTATGTCAGCAACGGATCGTCAGCCACATCTTGGCGTAACGCTTCCAATTCCAGTTTGGCCGCTTGGTACATGCCCGCTTCCCATAATTTTGTGCCAATCAACAGCCGCTCGTCAGTCGCCAACGCGGGGGCGATGGGGTCAAGCGTATCCAATCCCACCTGTTCCGCCAGCCATGTTTCGGCTTCGATTTGGGAAGCGGGGGAGAGGGGGAGCAGGGGAGAATCAGGGCGCGTGAAGGGAGAACGGCCGTTTATCCCATCATCCACCCGCAACGCATAAAAATCAGTCGAAAGGGGGATGTCACCCACCTCTTCCCCCTGTCGTAACAGCCAAACGGCCGCTTTCGCCCCATAAGGCGACTCTGGATAGCGCGTTACCGTCTCTTGCCACAGTTCAATCGCCCGTTCGGGGGTTACGTCCGTCTGCAAAGCCGCCCATCCTGCCCGAAACAGCCCTTCGGCCGCATCTTCATGCGCTGGGTATGCGCTGGCGAATGCTTGGAAATTGGTGACGGCCGTGTCCCAATCTGGGGAATAAACGGCCGTTTGCCAAGCAGCTTCTGGCGCAAATTCACCATCTGGATACTGTTGCAAGTAGGTTGTATAGAGAGAAACGGCCGTTATCCCATCATTCATCCGCGCCGCCAACGCCGCCTGCTCAATGAGCGCGGCTTCGGGTTCGTTCAACGCATATTGCGCCAATGTGTCGGCGGCGGCGGGCAGATTGCCCACTGCCTCATACGTTTTTGCCAAATACAACCGCGCTTCTGCATGGTTCGGCTCCGTCGCCAGCACACGGTTGAAAGCAGCGGCGGCGGGTTCGTATGCGTCGGCGTAATAATCGACCAAGCCGCGCTGGAATTCATCCACCGTCCAGCCCGCTTCCACAAGGGCGATGAGCGCGTCGTAGCTGGCGGGCGAGGTGGGATGGGAATTAACGGCCGTTTCAAATCGTGTATGCGCTTCAAATTCGTCGCCGTCGGCCAACGCCGCCAGCCCCGACAAATACATCATCTCCCCTTTCGTATATTCCGTTTGGGCGATGTTGCGGATTGCGTCATACTGGGCGATGGCTTCTTGAAAACGGCCGTTTTCTTCATAAAATTGTGCCAATTTGGTGCGCGTGTCCACCGTGATGAGGTAATGTTGCGGCGCGTCCAACGACGCTTCGTAGCTGGCAATTGCCATTTCATGGTTGCCCAGCGCACTCCAGTTTTGGGCGATGGCGCGGTTGACATACGCACCCATTTCTGGATTGGCGGCGGCGTATGTTTCGTAGGCGGTGATGGCGGTGGCGTAGTCGCCTGTGCTTTCATACGCGCGGGCAAGCGGCAGGTCGGTCAATAGGGGGATGGCTTCTGTGAAACGGCCGTTTTCCATATAAACCTCACCTAATTCGGCCGACGCTTCTGTCTGCTGTGCGTCCGTCAATCCATCCGCTTGCGCCAAGCTGGCCTCCAACTGTTCCGCCGCCGCGTCCCAATCGCCAACGGCCGCGTCGCCCTGCGCGATGCTGAGGCGTTCGGCGGGTTGCGGGGTTGCGGTGGGGGGAATGGTGGGAACGGCCGTTGGTAGTTCGCCTACATGGGCAACTAGCGTCGGCGTGGGTTGCAAATGTGTGACCGTTGACAATGGGCTGGGAGATGTTGGTTGCGCTGCCTCATCTTGCGAACAGGCGACCATAAAGAGTAGTAAAATAAGTATGCTGATTTTTCTCATGTAAGATTCCTGCGAAAGAGCGGACTGGTTTCGTGAAACCAATCAACGCTACCCTATGCTGAATGCGGGTAAACGGCCGTTTCCTTAACTTAAAATGGGACACTGATTGCGTTGGTTCCACTGATTGGCTTCGCTCGCTTTTTATCTGTGTTCATCAGTGAAATCAGTGTCCGATTCATGGGGGATTGACCGTTTACAAATGCGGGCAAGTATAGCACAAGCAGGGGGGCGGGGACGCACTGATTTGAGGTTTTCTGAGAAACTGTAGGGGGAACGGTTGGGTTGCGTATGGGGCGAACGGCTTCAGTCTGTCTTACTGAGTCCACTGAAAAAAGTTCAACTTTTGCCTATCATGGCGCAAATCCTACCGAGATGAAAAGTTGAACTTTTTGGTTTCGATACCTTTTTTCAGTAGAGTCTCTTACTTAGCCGCAGGTATTTCTGAGTCTAACAAGGCATCAAGTTTTGCCTCAACTTCAACTGTGTCTAAACCCATTACGATAGACCATTCTGTGACCAGTCGCTCTTTGAGGGATAGAAAGGCGTTGCGTTCGCTGCTATTCAACACCCCTTTAGCATCCTTCCGTGCCTGCAAATCACGGACAATCCGAGCGATGGATTGCGGCGTGTTCTGTTCCCGCGAATCCTGAATTCGGTTTTGCCGTATTTTATAATCTGCGGACATCTCTTTGGCTGGGTTTTGCAGGATGGTAATCGCTGCTTCGATTTCTTCGGGGGTAAATAACGGCCGTATGACATCATCATCCATCTGATCTACGGGCATCCAAAAAAGGCTGTCATTTGTTTTAACTTTGTAATAGCGCGTCTCTTCACCACTGATCTCTTTGATCTCAATACGTTGAATTTGACCAATACCATATTGAGAATGAACGATCCAATCATTTGCTGCGTATGTGCCATTTTCTGCCATTGGTGAAATCCTCTATAGTTTTATGTACTGATTTTGCTGAAATAAGGAAGGGTGATGCACGAAAGTATACCTTATAAACCCTTTTATGTCGCCTGATTTTAGTGATGACAATAAAAGAAACAATCAACAGCCAACAATCAACGGGAAACGAAAAACGATTCGTTAGCGGATCGTTTTCCCCCAAATGTTTATCCATCACCAACCGAGTATGCCCAGCCAAACGGCCGTTTTGGCGTAATACCATAATAAATTTCAACAATACGGCGAAAAATAGGAGCCGCAATCGCTGACCCTTCGCCCGCATGTTCGGCGATGACGGTGATGGCGATTTGCGGTTCGGTGACGACCGTGCCGTCGGTCAGCGTGAACGGCGCGGCGGGGGCGTAGCCCGTGAACCACGCATGAGAATTGCGCGGCGGGGCTTCGGCTGTGCCTGTTTTGCCCGCCATTTCGATGGGCATATCGGTAAACTGAAAAGCGGCCGTGCCGATGTTTTGATTGTTGGCAACGCTCCACATGCTTTCCTGTACAGAGGTCAAATAAGCGGGCGTGATGGGCAGTTGGCCGCGTGTTTCCGTCGGCCATTGCTCTTCGGGTGCGCCTGCACCTGCACCGATGCGGTCGATAAGCGATGGGGTGTACAGTGTACCACCATTGGCGACAGCGGCGGTGAAGTTGGCGATTTGCAACGGCGATACTTGTACAAATCCTTGTCCAATCGCCATGTTGACTGCATCACCCGGAACCCATCCTTCGCCCACATTTTCCATTTTCCACGTCGGGTCGGGAATCGTGCCAGCCGCTTCGGGAATTTGAATGCCCGTCTTTGCCCCCAGCCCAAAGGCGCGAGCGGTGTCGGGCAGCAAATAAGGGTCAATTTGGTTGTTGACATTGAAGCCCATGTCGTAAAAACAGGAGTTGCAGGAGACGGTCAGCGCGGTTTTCATGCTGACGGTTCCATGTCCGCCCGCCCGCCAATCGTATTTGGTATACCCTTCAATGCGATTCCATGAGCCGGTGCTAGTGTAGCGTGTTTCAGGAGTGTACAGCCCGCTTTGATACCCCGCGGCAGTGGTGACAATTTTGAAGATGGAGCCAGCGGGGTAAATGCCTTGTGTGGCGCGATTGAGTAACGGCCGTTCTTCATCCAGCAACGCCAGCCCCAATTCGTTGGCCGCTTCGGGGCGAATGTCGTCGAAAATGAGGGGGTCGTAGCTGGGGTAGGAAGCCATCGCCAATACGTCGCCGCTGTTGACATCCATCACCACAATCGCCCCCTGTGTGCCAAGCGGCGCGAGTGCTTCGGCAAGTGATGCTTCGACGACCGTTTGAAAATCCCTGTCCAGTGTGGTGTAAATGCTACGGGCTTGTCGCGGCTCTTTTTCTTGGATGGTGGCGACGTAGTAGCCATTGCTGTCAACGGCCGTTAATGTCCCGCCCCGTTCGCCATTTAGATACTCTTCGCCCCACAATTCCAACCCCGCCAAGCCGACGATTTCATCGCCACGATACCCTGCGGCGGCGTAAGCGTCTGCTTCTTCGGCGGGGATGATGCCCGTGTAGCCGATGATGTGCGGTGCGGTTCCATCGTCGCTATACAGCCGAGTGAGCCGTGAACTTGGCGGCGCGAGACCGTGATCGATGAACGGTTGCAATTCGGCGATATGTTCT
>CAYSDT010000050.1:0-11081 GCA_964429835.1 uncultured Ardenticatenaceae bacterium
CCATTGTCCACATATTCGCGCACTTTGGCTTTGACCTCAGCAGGTGAGCCGCTGGCGGTAGCCATCTGCACCACATCGTCAGGAACAAGGTGCATAGCACTACGAATTTCTTCATCGGTGGCCGGCCATGACAGCACTTGGTGGATGTCGTCCAGCAGTTCTTGCTTGACACCGCTTGCTTTCATCAAATGCGGCTGTTGGCCGAGATATTGGGTCATCATGAAACGCGCTTTGTCTAACGCTTTGGCGCGGTCGTGGTCAACGGAGCAAATCATCAATTGAGGACGATCAATATCGTCAATCGTTTTGCCAACTTTCTTAGCCCCTTTTTCCAACGCTTCTACCGCCCGCAAATTATAACTGGGGTGAACGAGGTAGTTCATGCACACACCATCGGCGACTTCGCCCGTCATTTCCATCATTTTCATACCCGTCGCGCCGATGTAGATGGGGACGTTGCGCGGCTCTTTACGGCCATGCACCACATCCAATTGCACGCCGTCCAGATAGTGAAACTCGCCATCGTGGGTGACATTTTCTAAATTGAGCAGTTTTCGCAACACTTCCACCGTTTCGCGCATGGCGGAAAGCGGTTTGCGGCGATTGATGCCGACTTTACTTGCCAACGGATCCCACCACGCGCCAATGCCGCAAATAATGCGATCTTGGGCGAGGTCATCGAGCGTCAAAAAAGTGGCGGCCAATAAGCCGATGTTGCGTGTCCAGTTATTGGTCACACCACTGGCGATTTTGATTTTTGTCGTCGTGGCGGCAAAGGCGGCCATCGGCACGATTGCATCGCGCACGAGGCGGCTTTCGGCCTGCCAAACGGCTTCAAAGCCTTTTTCTTCAGCATATTGAACAAGTTCGATGCCTTCTTGCAAAGAATGGGCATCCTGTAAATAAAGGGCTACGCGGTCTTGGGACATGGGAATCTCCTTACTAATAATGAATAATAAATAATGAATTGTTAATTGTGAATGAGGGAGCGTGTGTCCACTTCATTATTAATTATTCCCAATTCATTATTCATTATTTTCTTGTACCGTTGCCAATCTAATTCGGTGTCTAAATCGAATTGAAGGTTGACGGCTTGGATAGTTTCGATGGCAAAGCCGAGTTGGTTTGCCTCTTCTTTATGCTTTCTATAACTGCCTTTGCCGTATTGAAAACGAAAGGGCGTGGGCAGGGGGATGAGCATGGCGTTTGTTCCTGTTCCATCTTCATCGCTGGATAAAACGATGGTGGATAAACGGCCGTTTACCCCATTCATTCTACCATACCCTGCCACATTCAACAGGGCGTGAATGTCGGCGGGTTGGGCGAAGGGCAGATCAGCGGGCAAAATGAGGGCGGCAGTCGCCTTTTGCGCGGTTGCGTGGGCGATGGCTTGGGAAACGGCCGTGTTTAAGGAAAACGGCCGTTTTTCTTGTAACACCTCGCCCCCTTTCTCAGTTGCCGTCGCCAACACCCGCTCATCCACACTAATCACCAGCACACGGGCGATGGGTTTAACCATCGCCAATGTGTCTAGTAAATGGCTAAATGTTGCATGAATTAAATCAGCCCGCTCACTCGGCGATAAGATATGCGCCAATCGTTGCTTGCTGTCATGCAACCGTTTAACGGGAATAATTGCCCACACGGATGAATAATTGTACACGGATTGCGCTGATTTCACTGATAGCAAATAAAAATCAGTGTTTATCTGTGAAATCAGTGTCCTATTTTTTTGTTAAGCTGATGGCAAAATCGAGGACTTGTTGCGCCACAGCCGCTCGATCTTCGCTGTTTTTCATCAACGTATTGGTCGCATGGGATGGCATGTCGGCGGTAAACGGCTTCTCATCGGCACTGTCGTAGACGAATCCGTCGATGAGGTCACCGTAATGGTTGGCAACGGCCGTTGCTGACACATCCATTCCCCAATCAGCCATCATTTTGCCCAATGGCCCTTTCACCGCTTCGCCGCCAATGATGGGCGACACGGCGACGACAGCGCGGGGCAAATCTTCCAGCATCGCACGGGCGGGGTACATATTCAAAATCGGGTCAATGCTGACAAACGGATTCGATGGGGCGATGAGTACAATGTCTGCATTTTGTAAGGCGGCGGCGGCTGTGGGGGATAAACGGCCGTTTTCTGGCAACACCACATTCTTCACCACAGGCTTCCACGATTTTCGCACAAACCAATCCTGAAATGGCAACAATTCGCCATCCTCCGTTTCTATTTTTGTCGGCACAGGGTCATCGCTCATGGGAATAAGCGCGGGTTTGAATTTGAACGCCGCCCGAAAATGGCGCGTCGCTTGTGATAATGTGGCTCCTGTTTGCAGAATATAGGTGCGGGTCAGATGGGTCGCCAAATCTTTGTCGCCCAACTTGAACCAGGCTGGCCCATTGATGGTTGAGAGCGTTTCCATCATGTTCCACGTCTCGCCTTCACGCCCCCAACCCGTTTCCGAATTGGCAACGCCGCCCAATGTGTACATCACCGTATCCAAATCAGGGCTGATGTTCAGCCCTGCAAATTGAAAATCATCGCCCGTATTGACGATGATGCTCAACTGCTCTGGCGGCACAATCTGCGCCAATCCCTCAGCTAACTTCGCCCCACCAACTCCACCAGCTAAACAAACAACCTTAAAATCATTACGCATAATTTATTTTTCCTTGTAAATATGAAACAAAAGCTCTCAAAGTACGCTACTACACTGTCTCAGTCTCATCACTACGTCTTAAAACGTAACTAGCGGCCGCTTCGGCCATGATGGCAACGCCGTCAATCATTGCTCGTTCGTCAAAATCAAATTTCGGGTGATGATGGGGATAGGTGAACCCTAATTCCTTGTTTCCTGCCCCAATAAAGAAGTAACAGCCAGGTATCTCTTCTAATACATAGCCCATATCTTCGGATGCCATCGTGCGCTTGAGCGAAATATGCCCTTCGCCCATGATTTTATTGGCGGCATTGCGAACAACGGCCGTTGGTTCAGGATCATTCACTACCGCCGACACAATCACAATCGTCTCCATCGTCGCCTTGCAATTAAACGAAATCGCCATATGGTGCGCCATCTCCAAAATACGACGGTATACCTTACGATGTAAGGTGTTATTATAACTACGCACCGTCCCCTTCAATGTTGCCCGTTCTGGAATGACATTAAATGTCGTCCCCGCCTTGAACTCGCCAACAGAAACGACAACGCTCTCTTGCGGATCAACATTGCGACTGACGATGCTCTGTAATGCAGTAACGATATGCGCCGCCGCTAAAATCGGGTCGGTGGACAGATGGGGGGCTGCGCCATGCCCGCCACGTCCTTCAACCGTAATTGTAAAGACACTTGATGAAGACATGCACGGCCCTTCTACTACGCGCACGCTGCCATATGGCTCTGGTATCCATAAGTGCATGGCTAAGGCAACATCTGGCTTGGGGTTATCTAAAACACCATCGGCAATCATCGCAAATGCGCCGCCAAGCCCTTCTTCGGCGGGCTGAAACATGAACTTCAACGTCCCCGCCATCTCAGCTTGGTAAGGAGCAAGCATTTTTGCGACAGCCAATCCCATCGCGGTATGCCCATCATGCCCACAAGCGTGCATCACACCAGGCGTTTGTGAAACATAATCATTATCGCTCTCTTCAACGATTGGCAGCGCGTCCATATCGAAACGGAGTAACACCGTGGGGCCAGGTTTATCGCCACCCATCATTCCCACAACGCCGGTTTGGGCAACACCTGTCTGCACCTCTAGTCCCAGTGCCGTCAATTTCTCGGCCACAATGCGCGATGTGCGCGTTTCGTGAAAGCCAAGTTCGGGATGCCTGTGAAAATCGCGCCGCACAGTGACGATTTCATCGTACAGGGCAGTCGCTTGCTCTTTAAAGTCTATTGCTATTGTCATATATCATTTATGCAAAATTATTTTTGTATATTCTCAGTATTTCGGGGAGACCTGACAGGTTTTCCGAAGATACTCGTGTAAAACAAGAGGTCTTGATGAAACCTGTCAGGTCTTTATCCCAAGTTATTGAGATGTTACTTATTTTTGTTATATTAGTGACTCTACCGAAAAATACTGAAACCAAAAAGTTCAACTTTTCGTCTTTACAAAATTTGTGCCTTGATGGGCAAAAGTTGAACTTTTTTCGGCGGACTCATTATTGCGAGTGTTATTTCACCCTATTTTACACGGGTGATTATAGCAAAGTTAATAATTACCAAACACCTTTATTTCCATCAATTCCCATATAATTTTCCTTGTGCGTAATTCTAGCCAAACTGGGAAGTTACCCCTATAATACTGGTCTATCTTTGAATTTTATGACAATCTAACTTTTTCTATTGAAAAGTTTCGTCATAATGTATTCGATTTTTTCTTCAAACTTTTATGATTAGTGTTCAAACATAATTTGTTATGGTAACATAGTCACGAGAAGTTGATATTTGGAGGATGGTATGACAGAGAATGAAGGACTATATTACCCAAATCGATGGCCTCGTATTCTTTTACAATCTACGGAAGAGATTGTAGGCGAAAAAGGGGTTGCTGCTCTTTTGAATCTGGCAGGGTTGCCGCAATATATTGGCAATTACCCTTCCGATAACATGAAAAAAGAGTTCCCATTCATGCACGTGGGTAAAATACAACAAGCTTTTTGGGATATGTATGGGCCCAGAGGGGCGCGTGTCTTTGCGACTCGCGCTGGTGCAAAAACATTAAATGATGGCTTGGAAAGCTTCGGTGCGGTTGCGAAAGCGGCGCGTGCGGCCATGCGAATTGGTTCGTTGGAAAAACGGATCAGCGTTGGATTGGCTTTCTTTGCTAAATTTTTCAATACGGTTAGCGATCAGAAAGTATATATTGATGAGAATGAGACGGAATGGCATTGGCATATTACGACTTGCCCAATGTGTACTGGTCGAACGGCCGATTCACCCGTCTGCCATTTGGCGGTAGGTGTGTTGCAGGCTGCTTTGGAAAACTTTGCAACGAAGGAAATTCGTTACCGTATTA
Source organism: uncultured Ardenticatenaceae bacterium (assembly GCA_964429835.1). GTDB lineage: Bacteria > Chloroflexota > Anaerolineae > Promineifilales > Promineifilaceae > S016-13. Next base: position 5,032 of record CAYSDT010000050.1, read on the forward strand.
CGCCCGTCAAATGTATCGCAATGGGGCATGAAGAGGGTAATATCATCATTGAAAAGAAACCGATGAGCTGATTTTTAACTGTTTTTAACTGAATATATACAACCCGAACGGCCGTTCTATAGAATAGAACGGCCGTTTTATGTATAATGCACTTGTATTTATGTATTACATAATTGTCCACAGGAGGCAACTCATGAAAACAGCGTCAAAAATTGTATCCCCTAGCCGTGCATTACTCCCCCGTTTGGGTGGATTGCTTGCTGCTATTGTATTATTAATGGTCATGCTTGCCCCCGCACAAGCACAAGAGACAATACCAACCATGTCCATTAACAGCGTCGTAACAGATACATCCGTTACGTTTACGACGTATAACTTCCCCCCCAATCAAGATTTTGTTTTAACGATGGGTAAAATGGGAACATTGGGCATTGATGGCTGGGTTCTTGACACCATCAACTCTGGTGCTGGCGGTTCAGCCACCTACACCTACCCCATCCCCGATGCGTTTTTGGGAGATTATCAAATCTCCATTCGTATGCAAAGCGCACAAGGATACTATGCGTATAACTGGTTCTACAATAATACCAGCGGCACACCCGGAACGACCCCACCCCCATCTGATGGTTATACGGGCATCCCCACATTCTCTATCGTAAGTGTAAACGCCGATCAGGATGTGACCATTTTAACCAATAATTTCCCCGCAAATCAATCTTTTACCGTAACTATTGGTGAAATGGGAACACTTGGTATTGGCGGCATCGTTGTTGGCACGATTGAATCGGGTGCTGGTGGCGCTATTCAGCAGACGTTCAGTATTCCTGCTGAGTTATACGGCCGTTCCCAACTTTCCATCCGCGCACAAACGGCTCATGCGGCTCCATATTACGCCTACAACTGGTTCTATAACAGCACCAACGGCGAGGGTGGTCAGCCAACAACACCGCCACCATCAGATGGATACACTGGTTATCCCACCTTCGGCATTTGCAGTGTGCAAGCCAATAGCTCGGTGGAAATCAGCCCCAGCAATTTCCCGCCCAATCAAACATTTAATGTGACGATGGGTGCGATGGGAACATTGGGTGTTGGCACAGCTGCTGGCACAGCCACAACGGATGCAAATGGTGTATTGAACGCGACGACGTTCACGATTCCAACTGAATTGAATGGCTATAGCCAAATCTCAATTCGGTTGCAAACGAGCCATGCAAACCCATATTATGCGTACAATTGGTTCTACAACAACACGGCCGATGTTTGTCCATAACAGGCAATCGTTTGGCTAAACGGTAACAACAAAAAAGGGGATGTACCATTTGGTACATCCCCTTTTTTGTTGCGTGCATGATGCGATCCCGTTAGTGTCACGAATTATTCGCTACCTGTTGGCTGGCGGTTAAAACCGCGCCTACGGGTTGCAAAGACCACCTACGCGGTCTAGGTCTCAGTCGGCGAAGGCCGACTTCGCAGACAACCAAAGGTTGTACATAGCTGTGAATTTATTCGCCGTGTATAAAGGATGGCTAACCGATTTCGAATCTTACTCCTGATAATAAGGCGAAAGCGAGCCATCTCCGCTATCTAATTTTTCTTTTTTGTGGATGGCGTGTACCAAAGCAACATTATCAAGGGCGCGGATTTGATGTAGAATGCGTACTAATCGTTGCGGCGTATCCATTTCCAGACTGAACAACATCCGCACATTACCCTCTTGCGGGGTGTAGGTGTTGATCTGGGCGATGTTGATCTGCTCATTACGAAGTAATTCTGTAATTTCATGTAAAAGGCCATGTCGGTCAACGACATTGACGCGAATGGTGATGGTACGAATTTTATGAACGGCCGTTTTTGCCCACTGTAACCGCAATGTTCGTCCCGATAATTTCTCCCGATTGAAGATATGGCATGTATCATGATGCACCGTAACCGTGCCATCTGCCCGAATATAGCCGCCAATTACGTCTGGAGGAGTTGGCAAACAACTGCCACATAACTGTAAATCTCGTTTCTGTGTGTTGGTGATGGCGTACTCAATTCCATCCAGACTACGCACTTTGAACGCATCATCGTGCATTGAATCCTGTTCCCAATCATTTGAAAGAATGTTGACGGCTAACTCTTCTGTCAAGAAGTCTGCACGTCCGAGTGCGTAATAGAGGGAGATTACAGATGGGTATTCCAGCAAGTCAGCGACTTCTTCTGGCGAATAATCGGGCAGGCCGAGCGTGGAAAGCTCGATTTTTAACAGCGAACGTCCTTGATTAACGGCCGTTTCATCCGATAGCCGTCGGAACCATCGACGCGCATGTTGATACGCATACGTCGTTCCAATATATCTTAAATCGCGTTCCAGCCATGCCCTGTGCGGCCGTGCCGTTGGCGTTTTGAAAATTTCTACGCGATCCCCATCCTGTAACGGCCGATTAAGCGGATATAACACCCCATTTACTCTTGCCGATGAGCAACGATCTCCTAATCGTGTATGGATGCGATATGCAAAATCAATGGGGGTTGCCCCCACTGCTAATTCAAGCACTTTCCCTGCTGGCGTATATACACGAATTTGCTGCCGGAAGACATCTTCAATGACTCCCTGTACACCAACTGCCGCATCATCAAACTGAATGTTAAACCGAACATTGTCTAAAAACGCATCCAAATGTTCCATCTGCGTATCAGACCAAAAACGCATTCCCGCAAACATCCATCGTGCCAGTGAACCAATTTTTGAGACTTGATCCATGATCGGCGTTCTGAACCGTAATTTCAACCGATGACCGCTGCTATGGACAACCGTTGTGTGCAGTGATTGATATAAATTATCGCGTGGAACTGCAATATAATCGTCAAATTCATTGGGGATCGGCCGCCATAGCCGATGTAAATGTCCCATCGCCCGATAGCAAGACGGCCAATCACTGATTAAAACAACAAGGCGCATGGTGCGATCAACATGCCGAAACGAGGTTTCTTTTTTAACCAAATCCTGATAAACGGTATAAACACCCTCTGGAGCTAACATGACATTGCGTATATCAACATCGGCATTCATCAGCACGGAAAAAATTTCAGCACTAACGCTGTTATACGTTTCCTGTTGCTCTTGATGAATTTGGTCGAGGCGATTCTGGATTGTTTGATACGCTTCTGGTTGTAAAATTTGAAGGGATAACGCTTCCAATTCATTTTTCAGCGTCCAAATACCCAAGCGGTTCGCTAACGGTGCGTAAACCAATAGCGTCTCTTCTGCTTTTTCGACCTGTTTATGCGGGGGCATTGAGCTGATGGTGCGTAAATTATGCAACCGATCAAACAGCTTTACGATGACAGAGCGAATATCGTTGGTCATAACGCCCAACAATTTCACAAGCGTGCCATCCTGAATCTCTTTGCGTGACATTCTGCGCCCTTGTCGAATATCGGCCGTCACCTCTTTTAATTTGGTAACGCCATCCACCAGCAAGGCAACATCTTTGCCGAATAAATTTGCAATTTCTTCAACAGTTGCGGGGGTATCTTCGGCCACATCGTGCATAAGCGCGGCCATTAAAGCAGGGGCATCCATCTGGTAATCAGCCAAATAACGGGCGACGGCTAATGGATGGATAAAAAAAAGCTCGCCAGAACGGCGACGTTGTTTCCCATGTCCCCGTCGCGCAAAAGAGAAAGCCGCCTGCACACGCGCAATATCCTCACGGCTCAGATAGCTGTAAATTTGATTAAAGAACTGCTTTCCGTCTTTTGTTACCTGATGCGTCATGGGGGCGATTTTCTTTACTCACTGGAGTCTGGCGAAAATTAAATCTCAGTCGGGTTGTAGGGGCGGCTCGCGAGCCGCCCCTACCGGAGAGAAATTCTTAAAACGCCAGTGTCCAGTTGCTTAAATCTGCACTTGTTTTTTCTTGTAATCGACAAATAAATAGCCCGCGCCGCGTTCTGTCAGGATATATTTAGGTTTAGCGGGGTCTTCTTCGATTTTTTTACGCAGATAATTGATGTATAGGCGCAAATAGTGGGTTTCATCTTCGTATCCATACCCCCAAACTTTAGCCAGCAAGGTGTCGTGGGGGACAACCCAACCTGCATTTTGAATAAGCTGGCTGAGCAATCTGAATTCGGTGGGGCGTAATTCAATCTGTTCGCCGTTGATGATGACTTGGTGGCGATTGAAATCGACAGAAAGGCGGTCGTCTATTTTCAAAATAGTGCGCGGTGGGGGGGACGGCCATTGGGCGCGGCGCAACACGGCCGAAGCACGGCCGTTTAATTCTTTCGGACTGAACGGTTTGGTCACATAATCATCTGCACCCAGAGCCAAGCCATGAATTTTATCATCTTCATCATCTTTGACGGTGAGAAGGATGACGGGCGTGGTTGATATTTCGCGCAACATACGCAATGTCTCAAATCCATCCATTTCAGGCATCATCACATCCATGATGATGAGGTCTGGCATCTGTTGGCGAATAAGATCGAGTGCTTTTTTGCCGTTATCTGCTTCGATGACCTGATACCCTTCCAATTCCATGTTCATGCGAATAAAACGGCGCATACGCGCTTCATCATCGACGATGAGGACGAGTGGCGGGGCTGTTATATCTAATGCGTTCGGTATTTTTTCAACCATAGGTGAATCCTTGAGCCTACTGAAAAAAGTTCAATTTTTCGACATGGTTCAAAATAGAGCAAATCATCTTTACAGTTCTGTCTGTGTTGGGCGACCATAAAGGTCGCCCAAAAAGTGTAAAGGTAAATTTACTGGAAATGAACCATGTCAATTTTTCATCCCGACAAAACATGGATTCCCGCCTACGCGGGAATGACAATGGGCGAGGGGATGACTACTCTTTAATTTCTCAACTATCTATTCACGGACAAAGCCGATAATATCTTCGGTGGCGGCGGAAGGCATGATTTGGATAAACGTGATGCGATGCACAGGGATGAGCAGGCTGGTGACATCTTCCAGAACATAATGAAGGTCTAGCCCATCACGCCGTCTGGGGTTAAACACGCGAATCATTTGATGGAGGGGGTCTGGCAACTCTTCAACTTCGCAGGCAATGGATTCTTCATTGGCGATATGAACAACGATACTTTGCATGGGGTTTTCCTTTGCTGCATATCTGCTTTATGACGTGTGCAGCGTGTGGTGGGGTAAAATCAGTGCATTACTCCACAAATAGATGAATAAGCAGGTCGCCGAAGCGGATTTCGTCACCGTCTTTAATTAAATACGGCCGTTTTCCTGATAGGCGAAAACTGTTCAAATAAGTACCATTGGTACTGTCTAAATCGATCAATACGGCTCCATCGGTTGAGGTTTCAATGACAGCGTGATGCCGTGAAACCCCTTTTTGTCCGCCACCGTAATCTGTTAAATCCAGTTCTGGATAGAAATCACCCTCTTCATCGGCACGGCCGACGTGTATCTGCGTTTGCAAGGGAAGAACAAGACGTTGGCGGCTGGATGGAATGATGAATGTTAACGATAATGCATTTTCCAGCACAATACAATCATGCTCCACTGTTGGCGGGGGTGGTGTGCGATGCAATAGATGTGTGAACGGCAAGACATCCGTCACATTTTTGTACGCGGGTGACAGTAACGATAAACCACATTCAGTGCAAAATAGTGTACCCTCAAGTTGGGATGCACCACATTCATAACAACGTATCATAAGAAAACATTATCCGTAATATCTCAATAAATCGTGGACAAGACCTGACAGGTTTTGCCAACGATTTTTGTTTTGCATAAGTAGAGTCCACTGAAAAAAGTTCAACTTTTACCCAATAAGGTATAAATCCTGTCGAGACAAAAAGTTGAATTTTTGGGTTTCGACACCTTTTTTCAGTAGAGTCATAAGTATCGTAGAAAAACCAGTCAAGTCTTCCCCGAAACTTTAAGAAAACATTAGGGAATCGTCACCCCTTCGTCCATTGTCATTCCCGCGTAGGTGGGAATCCATTTTCCCCAGAGAAGTAGATTCCCACCTTCGTGGGAATGACACTCATGGAGTGGTCGGAATGATGACCAACCC